>JASFJQ010000289.1:0-3990 GCA_050121305.1 Chromatiaceae bacterium | reverse complement strand
ATCCCATGCTGCATACCGCGGTCTCCGATCTCGAGGTGATCTCCGAGGAAGAGACCGGCAACATGTGGCACATGCGCTATCCGCTGTCCAACGGCCAGGGCCATATGGTGGTCTCGACCACCCGCCCGGAGACCATGCTGGGCGACTGCGCGGTCGCGGTCAATCCGGAGGATCCGCGCTACCGACACCTGATCGGCGAACTGGTCGAACTGCCGCTGACCGGTCGCCGCATCCCCATCATCGCCGATGAACATGCCGACCCGGAGTTCGGCACCGGCTGTGTAAAGATCACCCCTGCGCATGATTTCAACGACTACGCGGTGTGGCAGCGGCATCGTGATGAGACGCCGATCAGCAGCCAGCAGCACGGCGGCCTGATCAATATCTTCAGCATCGATGCCGCGATCCGTCCCAACGAGGCCGACGAAGGCGAACTCATTCCGGCGGCCTATATCGGCATGGATCGCTACGCGGCGCGCGAGCGGATCGTCGCTGATCTCGAGGCACAGGGGCTGCTGGAGAAGATCGTTGACCACAGGCTGATGGTGCCGCGCGGGGATCGTTCCGGTGCCGTCATCGAACCCTTCCTGACCGATCAGTGGTACGTCAAGGTCGCCCCGCTGGCCAGGCCCGCGGTCGAGGCGGTCGAGTCCGGCCGGATCCGCTTCGTGCCGGACAACTGGAAGAACACCTATTTCGAGTGGATGCGCAACATCCAGGACTGGTGCATCAGTCGGCAGATCTGGTGGGGACACCGCATCCCGGCCTGGTACGACGACGAAGGCAACATCTATGTCGGGCGCGGCGAGGAGGAGGTACGTGCGCAACACAGCCTGGCTGCCGACTATCCACTGCGCCAGGACGAGGATGTATTGGATACCTGGTTCAGTTCGGCGCTGTGGCCCTTCTCGACCTTGGGTTGGCCCGAACGGACCGAACGACTGCAGCAGTTCTACCCCACCAGCGTGCTGGTCACCGGATTCGACATCATTTTCTTCTGGGTGGCGCGCATGATCATGATGGGTCTCAAGTTCATGGACGACGTGCCATTCCATGAGATCTATGTGCATGGCCTGGTCCGCGACGCCGAGGGCCAGAAGATGTCCAAGTCGAAGGGCAACGTCCTGGATCCCATCGATGTCATCGACGGCATCGACCTCGAATCCCTGGTCGCCAAGCGCACCAGCGGGATGATGCAGCCGCAGCTGGCGCAACGCATCGACCGGCTAACGCGCAAGAACTTTCCCAAGGGTATCCCTGCCTATGGCACCGATGCGCTGCGCTTCACCTTCGCCGCGCTCGCCGCGACCGGCCGCGACATAAAGCTCGACAGCGGCCGTATCGAGGGCTACCGAAACTTCTGCAACAAACTCTGGAATGCCTCGCGCTTTGTGCTGATGAATACCGAGGACCGGGATTGCGGCCTGGACGGCAAGGATCTCGAACGCTCACTCGCCGATCGCTGGGTATTGTCACGCCTGCAGAAGACCAAGCGCGCGGTCACCGAGGCGATCGAAGGCTATCGCTTCGACCAGGCCGCGCAGGCCATCTACGAGTTCACCTGGAACGAGTACTGTGACTGGTATCTCGAGCTGTGCAAACCGGTACTGAACAACGACGCGTCCAGCGAGGCCGCCAAGCGCGGTACCCGGCGCACCCTGGTCAGCGCGCTCGAGGCATTGCTGCGCCTGATCCACCCGATCATGCCCTTCATCACCGAGGAGATCTGGCAGCGCGTGGCGCCGCTGACCGGCAAGCTGGTGGCCGGCGACGAGGTCACCGACAGCATTATGCGGCAGCCCTACCCGACCTATCGCGCGCCCCTCGTCGACGAGGCCGCAGAGACCGAGATGCAGTGGGTCATGCAATTCATCCTGGGTATCCGCAAGATCAAGGGCGAGATGAACATCGCGCCGGGCAAGACGGTTCCCGTGCTGCTGGCCGACAGTGATGCGAATGACCGCGCGTGGGCCGAGAGGCATCGCGCCCTGCTCGATTTTCTCGCCCGCACCGAATCAATCAGCGTGCTCGAACCCGGCGATCCCGGGCCCGAAGCGGCCACCGCACTGGTCGGCAACATGAAGGTGCTGATCCCGCTCGCCGGGCTGATCGACAAGGACGCGGAGCTGGCCCGCCTGGACAAGGAGATCGACCGCCTGCGCCAGGACATCGCGCGCACCGAGAAGAAACTCACCAATCCATCGTTCGTCGACAAGGCCCCGGCGGCGGTGGTGCAGAAGGAACGCGACAAGATGACACAGAACCAGGCGGCCGTGCAGGACCTGTCCGCCCAGGCGCAGAAGATTCGGGCGCTGTGATACAGACCGGCACCCTTTAGGCCGCGACCCCGCTGCGCTGCAGCCGTTTGATCTCGTCGCGGACCCGGGCGGCCTCCTCGAATTCAAGGTCCTTGGCATGTTGGTACATGGCCTTCTCCAGCGCCTGTACCTTCTTGGCCATCTGCGCCGGCGTCATGGCCGCATACTCGGCTGCCTCCTCGGCGGCCCTGGCAAAGCGCTTGGCGGTCGGTGGCGCACCCGGATACGCGGCCTGCATGATGTCGGTGATGTTCTTTTGCACCGTCTGCGGGGTGATGCCGTGCTCCCTGTTGTACTGGATCTGCTTGCGCCGCCGCCGCTCGGTCTCGTCGATCGCGCGTCGCATCGAGCCGGTGATCTTGTCCGCGTAAAGGATGGCCTTGCCGCGCACATTGCGTGCCGCCCGCCCGATCGTCTGGATCAGTGAGCCCTCAGAGCGCAGGAAGCC
The DNA here is from genome assembly GCA_050121305.1 of Chromatiaceae bacterium. Taxonomy (GTDB): domain Bacteria; phylum Pseudomonadota; class Gammaproteobacteria; order Chromatiales; family Chromatiaceae; genus Thiosocius. Next base: position 1,224 of record JASFJQ010000289.1, on the reverse strand, counting down.
CTCTTTGTCCGCGTCGAGGATCGCCACCAGCGAGACCTCGGGCATATCCAGGCCCTCGCGCAGCAGGTTGATGCCGACCAGCACGTCAAACTCGCCCAGTCGCAGGTCACGGATGATCTCCACCCGCTCGACGGTATCGATATCCGAGTGCAGGTAGCGCACGCGGACACCGTGTTCGAGCAGATAGTCGGTCAGGTCCTCCGCCATCCGTTTGGTCAGCGTGGTCACCAACACGCGATCCCCCATCGCGGCCCGTGCATTGATCTCCGACAGCAGGTCGTCGACCTGGCTTATCGCCGGACGCACCTCGATCTCCGGATCGACCAGACCGGTCGGACGCACCACCTGCTCGACGATGGCGCCGGAGTGCTCGCGTTCATAGTCGCGCGGCGTCGCCGACACATAGATGGTCTGCGGCGAGAGTGACTCGAATTCCTCGAATCGAAGCGGGCGATTGTCCAGCGCCGAGGGCAGGCGGAAACCATACTCGACCAGGGTCTCTTTGCGCGAACGGTCGCCGCGGTACATCCCGCCGAGTTGTGGAATCGTGACATGGGATTCGTCGACCACCAGCAGCGCGTCCTCGGGCAGATAGTCGAACAGCGTCGGCGGCCCCTCGCCCGCTGCGCGCCCGGACAGGTAGCGGGAATAGTTCTCGATCCCCGAGCAATAACCGAGCTCCATCATCATCTCGAGATCGAACTGGGTGCGCTGTTCGAGACGCTGGTATTCGACCAGCTTGTTCATCGCATGCAGTTGCTCGAGGCGTTCCTTGAGCTCGACCTTGATGGCCTCCACCGCCGCGAGGATGGTCTCGCGCGGGGTGACATAGTGCGTCTTCGGGTAGACCGTGTAGCGCGGCACCTTGCGCAGGACCTCGCCGGTCAACGGGTCGAACAGCGACAGGTTTTCGACCTCATCGTCGAACAGCTCGACGCGCAGCGCCTCGGCGTCGGATTCGGCCGGGTAGATGTCGATCACCTCGCCGCGCACCCGATAGGTTCCACGGTGCAGCTCCACCTCGTTGCGTTTGTATTGCAGTTCGGCGAGCCGTCGCAGCACGGCCCGCTGGTCGATGCGCTCGCCGCGCGAGAGGTGCAGCATCATGCGCAGGTACTGACGGGGGTCACCCAGACCGTAGATGGACGAGACCGTGGCGACCACGATGACATCACGGCGTTCGAGCAGCGCCTTGGTCGCCGACAGGCGCATCTGTTCGATATG
>JASFJQ010000288.1:0-4013 GCA_050121305.1 Chromatiaceae bacterium | reverse complement strand
GCGCCAGCGTACTCGAGACGGTGCTCATCGGCCGCCACCCGCATCTCTCCCCACTGGCCTGGGAGGGCGCCGCAGACCTCGCCATCGCCCGGCGTTACATAGCAGCACTGGACCTGGACGCGCTCGCCGACCGCTCTCTCGCGACGCTCTCCGGTGGCGAGCTGCGACGGGTCGAGATCGCCCGCATGCTGACGCAACAGGGACGGCTGTCGCTGCTGGATGAGCCCCTCAATCATCTCGACCTCGGCTACCAGGCGGGCTGCCTGCGCGTGCTGGCGGCGAACTGCGTCAGTGACACCCGCGCGATGCTGATGGTGCTGCATGATCTCAATATCGCCTTTCGCACCTGCGACCAGTGGCTGATCCTCGACGGCCGCGGCGGATGGCATGCCGGCCCGCGCCGCACACTTGCCGATCCTGCGCTGCTCAGCGACGTCTATGGGCACCCGATCCGGCGCATCGACACCGACGACGGGCCACTATTCGCCGCGCAGTTGTGAGCACAATCTGCACCCGGTTGCGGTATGACTGCGGCCGAGCACCCCTGTTAACATGCGTCGTATGCCGAGAAAACGCGACCGCACCAGTGTCTACATCCTGTTGTTGGCAGTCGTCGTCGCCGCGATTGCCGGTTATTATCTGCCGACCAAACGCCCCGAGACCGGCGCCTCGATGACACCCAAGGAGTACATCGAGCTGGTCGAGAAAAAGAAGGCCCAGCGCCTCAAGTACGCCGCCGAGGAGCAGGCGGCCGAGGCAGCCGGCAACTCATCCGAGCCCGCTAGCCGGAGGCCCTGACCCGGTCACCCTGACCGAATATTCCGCCCTGTTTTGCTGACCGGGGTCAAGTGTTCACCAGATTGCGTCCAGATAGGCATGCCGTTTTGATAATACTCAAAGCTGGACAAGACGCCGCGGCATCTCTGCGCCAGGATAACGCACAACATGGACACCCCCGAGATCGCCCAACTGCGAAGCGCAGTGAGACAGCATGTGAGCGCATCGCGCGAGCAGCGCTTCTGCTACCGCGCCTTGTGCGTCCTGTTGATCGCCGAGGGGCATCGACCCAACCAGGTGGCGGAATGGTTGGGCGAACATACCCGCACCCTGGAACGCTGGCGCAAGCGCTTTGTGGACGGGGGCCTCGACGGTTTGATGGACGAGACCAGCCCGGGCCGGCCGCCCAAGCTGTCGGGCGAGGAATGGAAGCGGCTGCAGGCTGAGCTCGGCCAGCCCCCGGTGCAATTCGGCCTCGACGGCAAGAAATGGCAGGGCAAGCTCCTGCAGACGCATCTTTTCCGGCACTACGGCATCGAGTTCAGTCTCAGACAGTGCCAGCGCCTGTTGAAACAATATCGGCAGCGTGCGGCGAAGCTCGGCTTCAAGACAGGCAATGGGCAGACCTATCCTTCGGCTGACCAACGCCTCAGAACAGAGTAACCTGTAATCTCAAACTGAATTCTTTGCGGCAGCGGCAGATCACGCTCGCGGGCTTTGCGCGAGGGTGCAACCGCTTACCCAGTCGGAGATGTTGCCGCAGCGGATGGGTTGATAACAACGCACAATCCTCAAACCGGAGGGACTTTATGATGTTCAGATCTCGCAAACTCTTGGTCGGCGTCGCAGCGGCCGCTGCTATCCTCGCCACGTCCAGCGCTCACGCATTTTGGGGCGGCGGCCCGTTCAACTGGGGAGGTTGGGGCAACAACTGGGGCGGTCCATGGGGCGGCGGCTACCCGGGCTACGGCGGCTGGGGCGGCGGCTATCCCTACGGCGGCGGCTGGGGCGGCTACCCGGGCTATGGCGGCTGGGGCGGTGGCTATCCCTACGGCGGTGGCTATGGCGGCTACCCGTATTACGGGGGTGGCTACGGTGCATACCCCTATGCGCAAAGCGATTATGGTTATGCGCCGTACTCGGGTGGTTACAGTTCCTCGACCACCAGCAAACCGGCCGCGAAAAAGGCCGAGAAGGAGCCCGGCCAGAAATAATCGACTACGCAATCGCTCCGAAAAGCGCGCCCCCGGGCGCGCTTTTTTCGTCGGTGCGCCAGTGGCGGGTATGCGGCACGCCTGCCACGGCCAAGGAACGGGCATAATACCGAGCCTGCATATTGCACCAGCGATCGGGGCCCTCGCTTGTCCAGGTGCACTTGTACTTGCCCTTCACTCAAACCGTAGCTACGGCTATGGTTTTCGCTCCAGGGCCGCGTCCAAGCGCACCTGGCCGGCGCGATCATCCTGGATACTGGGGCAACATGCAGGCTAGGGCATGAGCAGATACGTCAGCACATGAAAGGAGCGGTAGCCGCCGGCCACCCGAATACGGCCGAGGCCGCAATGCGCATGTACGAACTCGGCGGTAATGCCTTCGATGCATGTCTGGCCGCGCTGGCGGCCGCCTGCGTCGTCGAACCGGTGCTCACCTCGCTGGGAGGTGGTGGTTTCCTCCTCGCCCGCCAGGTGGACAGTCGACCGGTGCTATACGACTTTTTCGTGCAGACACCCCGCCAGCGACGCGCCCAGGACGAGGCCGAGTTCTATCCCGTCATCGCCGATTTCGGGACCGCGCAGCAGGAATTCCACATCGGCGCCGGTTCGATTGCCACGCCGGGGACCATTCGCGGCCTGGTCGGGACACACGACCGTCTGGGCAGCCTGCCGCTGGCGGAGATCCTGGCCCCGGCGATCGAATACGCGAGCGAGGGCGTGCGAGTCAATGCGCTACAGGGCTATATCTTCAATATTGTCGCCCCGATCTACCGCGCCACACCGGCGGCCGAGGCCCTGTATGGCGGTGAGGCCCTTCACGGCGAGGGTACCGTGTTCCACCAGCCAGCGCTGGCGGAGACCCTGGCATGGCTTGCGGCGGAGGGAGATGCGCCTTTTTACCAGGGCGAGGTCGCACAGCGTCTGGTGGCACTTTGCATCGACCATGGCGGACATCTGCAGCTGGCCGATCTGGAAAACTACCGGCTCATCGAACGTCTGCCGCTGCAGCATCGCTACCGCGGCTACCGGGTGGCAACCAACCCCGGCCCCTCCTCTGGCGGGACGCTGATCAATTTCGCCCTCAGTCTGCTGGATGAGCAGCATATCGCCGCCGCCGACTTTGGCAGCGCCGCGCATCTCAAGACGCTGGCGCAAGTAATGGCACGCACCAATCTCGCCCGCGAGGACGGCATACTTTCGCGCTTCACCCAACATCGCCGTCTCCTCGAGGAATACCGTGCCCTGATCGCCGACCATCCGGTCAACAGTCGCGGCACGACCCACATCAGCACCGTCGACGGTGAAGGCAACTGCGCCTCGCTGACGCTATCCAACGGCGAAGGCAGCGGCCAGCTACTGCCGGATACCGGCATTATGCTGAACAACATGCTGGGTGAAGAAGATCTGAACCCGGAGGGCTTCAATCGTTGGCCGTGTGATGTCAGGGTCAGCTCGATGATGGCACCTACCTTGGCAGAGGATCACAGGCACTTGATTGCGATCGGTTCCGGCGGGTCCAACCGGCTACGCACCGCGATCCTGCAGACCCTGAGCAACCTGATCGATTTCGAAATGTCGCCGGAACAGGCCGTCAATGCGCCGCGCATCCATTTCGAGCGCAACCGACTGGACATCGAACCCGGTTTTGCCGCCGAGGTGATCGCCGCGCTGGCCACCGAATATCCCGATCACAGGACATGGACATCGCAGAACCTGTACTTCGGCGGGACACACACCGTCTGCTGGGACGGCAGGCGATTCAGCGGCGCGGGCGACCCACGCCGTGGCGGCGTCTTTCGCTGCCGCCACGCCGACTAGCCCGAAAATCTCACCAGGCGAACGACCGTCATTGGAACATAGGCTTTGGAACATGGTGTGGGGTTCAGACTTATGCGCTTGTGTGAATGACAGCCTGTTCTATGTGGGTTTTGGCACGATTTGGCCTTCGCATCTCGGGCGATCCTTCTCAAACCATAGCGACGACTATGCTTTTTCGAACGATCACCCAAGCTGCTTGACCCT
>JASFJQ010000287.1:0-4020 GCA_050121305.1 Chromatiaceae bacterium | reverse complement strand
CCGAGGCCGAATCCGTGAATCGCCCGTGCGCCGTCCTGGCCGAGAAAGACCTCGTTGGCATAGGCCTCGAGGATCTCGTCTTTGCCATAGCGCGCGTCCACCAGCAGCGCCATGAACGCCTCGTTGAACTTGCGCCACAGCGAACGGTCGGCGGTGAGTACGAAGTTCTTCACCAGCTGCTGGGTCAGCGTGCTGCCGCCCTGAACCACCCTGCCGGCGCGGACATTGGTCCAAAGCGCACGTGCAATCCCACGCAAGTCGACGCCGCGGTGTTCAAAAAAGCGCCGATCCTCGACCGCGAGCAGGGCCTCCACCAGGTGATCCGGCAGATCACCACGCTGCACCAGTACCCGATCCTCGTTGTGCGCGGGATAGATGCTGCCGATCAGTGCCGGCTCGAGGCGGAATAGGTCGATCTCACGCCCATCCGCCGTCCGAATCCTGTCGATCACGCCCTCCGCCGTATCCAGCCGGATGCGTTGCGCCGGCTCTTCGCCATCCCAGAAGAAGGCATCACGGGTATGGATAGTGAAGCGACCGCCGCGCGCGGACCACTGGGCAGGCCCGGACACATCGGCGACTTCGCGATAGCCGATAAAGCGCAACTCCGCCTTGAGCTGCGCCGGGGAGATTGCGGCGCCGGCATACAGGTCGAGCGGCCTCGCATAGACCTTTGCCGGCACCGCCCAGCGCTTGCCGTCGAACTTCACCCGGACCGTCTTGCTCAGGTACAGGGAATACCCGCCGACCAACAGACCGAGCAAGAGCACCGTCGCGAGCGCTATGCGCCACCCGGAACGCGACCGGGACCGAGTCGCGCGTCTGCGCGCCCCCTTGCCGCCCTTTCTGGACCGCCTCTGCTTGTTTGCCATCGATAATCCTGCTCGATCCAACCACGACGCGATGGCGCTCAAGACACGCGCACCCAGGTGGCCCCAGCTAGCCTGCGTAGCCCACCGATACCTGCCGTCCATCGGTGGCCCGTCTTCGCGAGAGACCCGTGCCGTCGTGGACGATTCTACCAGGGGATATCCGCCGACCGGAGGTGGCGAAGACCGGGTATCCGCCGCTGTGCGGGTACACTGCGGGTGACCTAGCAAGCAAATACCCCTGCCGAGATGGCAACGATCACCGCCCAGACCCAACAGACCAGCAGGCAGCCCCTTGAGGTCGGTCCAGTGTTCCACAGCATCGAGGCGGTCTCCGGCGCCCGTTTGCGTTGGCCGATCCTGGGTTGACGCGCAGGTGTCGCGACCCCGCTTCTGGCATCGAGTCCGCTTCAAGCTGTTGCTGGTCTCCTTCACGCTGCTCGGAATCCCATGGGCCGGCTATCGCTTCATTCAGGAGACCGAGCACTTCCTGCGCGACGCGCAGGACCAGGCACTGCAGACCACCGCAAACTCCGTGGCGAACATCATGCACGGCTATGAAGGGCTGTTTCCCGACGTTGCCCGTCCCGGCTCGGTACTGACCTACCGCAACCTGTTTCTGCACCCGCTGGAAAAGGCACCGCAGCTCGATGGTTACCGCGACGAATGGGTACAGCACGAGAACAACTTCATCGTACTGCGCTCGATCGACGACAGGCTCGAGGCACGCATCCTGCTGGGCCGGCATGGACCCCACCTGTACCTGCTGCTGGGGGTCAAGGACCCAGCGGTCCGCTATGGCGAAGGCGGCGATGCGGTGGACCTTGCGTTGATCGACCAGGACGGCAAGCTGAGGCACTACCGAATCCAACCGGAGGCCCCCGGCTGGGTGGTTGCACGAAATCTGCGCGAGGCCGAATCGCCGGCGGACGAGCGCCCCGGCGAGAGACCGATACGCGGCGAATGGCAAAACCATGCGGACGGTTATACGCTGGAACTGCGCATGCCGCGCGCAATCCTGCGGGATCGCCTGTCGCTGCGGTTTTTTGACAGCCAGAGCGGTCAGGTACTGGCCAGCGGACGCCTGTATCCGGCCGCGGCACTGGGCCGCATCGTGGAGCCCGCGACGCAGCTCGACGACATACTGGCCGATGTCACCCCACCGGCGACCCGGGTTTGGGTGACCGACCACCAGGGACTGGTGCTGGCCAAGGCCGGCCGACTCGATGTCGACGCCCCGTTGAGCGCCGACCAGCCGCGGATGCCATGGTTCGTCCAGGAACTGATCCTGGCGGTGCTGCCTCGAGATGCCGATGCGGTCGCGGACCTGTCAGACGATCAGACGCATCTGTTCATCGCCCCCGTCGTGGAGGCACTGAGTGGCCGGCCGGCCAGTCTGCGTCGACAACCGCAGCGCGGCAAGGCCGTCGTGGTCAGCGCGGCCGCACCGATCCGCAGTAGCGAGGGCGTGCGCGGGGCCGTGCTCGTCGAACAGACGACGAACGCGATCCTGTCGGCTCAGAACCTGGCATTGCAGCGCCTGTTCGGGGTGACGCTGGTGTTTTTTGCGGTCACCAGCCTTGGCCTGCTGACCTTCGCCAGCCTGCTGGCATCGCGCATCATCCGGTTGCGCGACAAGGTGGAGACGGCGGTCAGTCACGACGGACGTATCATCGGCGGCATGCAGGCGGAGAGTTCGCATGACGAAATCGGCGACCTCAGCCGCAGTTTCGCCAGTGTTCTGGAGCGCCTGCACGAATACACCCACTACCTGGAGGCCATGGCGTCCCGGTTGACGCATGAATTGCGCATGCCGCTCGCGGTGGTGCGCGGCTCGCTGGAGCACGCGTCCCAATGCAGCGATGACGAACAGGCCGAGTATCTCGATCAGGCGCGTCAAGGGACCGAGCGCCTGGAGAAGATCCTGGTGCGCCTTCGCGAGGCGACGGAGCTGGAGCAGGCGTTGCGTCAGGCCGAACCCACGACCTTCGATCTAATCGGCCTGCTGCGCCTGCAGACCGGGGAATTGCGCGACCTCCACCCGACCGTCGACCTGCAGCTGCAGAGTGCGGACAGCGAACTGATGCTTCACGGCGTGCCTGATCTGATGGCTAAGGCCATAAAAGAACTGGTCGACAATGCCGTGGATTTTCGTCAACCGGGCAGCCCGGTCCTGATTCAGTGTTTGCGCGATGCAGAGGATGTCTTGCTCAGTGTCGTCAATATCGGCCCGCCGCTGCCGGTGGATGTGGATGTCTTTCAGTCCATGTATTCCGAACGCAGCGGCCGTCAGGCAGAACCGCACCTTGGCCTTGGCCTCTACCTGGTCCGCCTGATCGGTGACTTCCACGGTGGCAGCGCGACTGCGGTAAACGTGGAGGACGCGGCGCAGGTGCGCGTGACCATGCGCCTGCCCAGTACCTGATCGCCGGCGGCATGCGCTTTGCCGCGGCCCAAGAGGCGACACGAGCGGCTGATACGCGCAATGCCCCTGACAGATCTGGCCTCCGCGCATTGTCCTCGACGCGGGCTGGCATGCGGGCGCTGCCAAAGCCCGTTAACATGGGCGCAATCCTCCCGGCTTTCTGCCCGCCACTTGGAGTTCGCGTGGCCGCGCTGATCGAGATCCAGAACCTGGTCAAAGAGTACCCCGGCGTGCGCGCCGTAGACGGCATCAGCTTTGCCATTGCGGAGGGCCGCTGCTTCGGGCTGCTCGGACCCAACGGCGCGGGCAAGACCACCACACTCGAGATCCTGGAGGGCATCACCGAGCCGGACGGAGGTCAGATACTGTTCCGCGGGGCCATGCGCGACGCTGCCTATCGTCAGGCCATCGGCATTCAGTTCCAACACACCGCTCTGCCGGATTTTCAGACCGTCGAAGAGGCCCTGCGGTTGTTCGCCAGCTTCTACAACCGCCATCGTCCGCTCGCAGAGCTCATCGAATTATGTAATCTGGGCGAGCTGCTGCAGCGCGATACGCGCAAGCTGTCCGGCGGCCAACGGCAACGCCTGCTGCTGGCCATTGCGCTGATCAACGATCCGGATCTTGTGTTTCTGGACGAGCCGACCACCGGCCTGGATCCGCAGTCGCGGCGTAACTTCTGGACACTGATTGCGGGCATACGGCAGGCCGGCAAGACCGTCCTGC
>JASFJQ010000286.1:0-4023 GCA_050121305.1 Chromatiaceae bacterium | reverse complement strand
CCTGGATCACGGTAATGAACGCGCCCCGGGTGACCAGGGTGTCGGGCGGTTGCAGGATGTCCTGACGCACGGTCAGCGATTCCTTGCGCTCGCTGACCAGACGCAGCGACCAGAAATCCACGGCCGGGACCTGACCGGCAAAGCGCCTGGCGGTTTGTTCGAGTGAGGTTTCCATAGTACGAATCAGTACAGCTCCCTGCGATTGTCCGACCGGGTCTGCGAACGTGCGTCGAGTTTACCCCGCCGCCAAGTCTCCGAGGGTGCGCAGGAACGCGCGCTCAGATAGCCTAGTGGTGCTCATCGAAGGGACCCCGCCTAACATACCAGAGAGTTTTACCCCGCGCGGCACAGGCATCGACTATGGCTGTAATCTGGACCAAGACGACGAATGGCGCGCACTTCGAGGTGCGCCGCGCCGGGCGTTCGGTCCGCCTCTACACCAACGGCGTGTTCCACAGTCAGTACAACCCGGCCAACCCGGTCGCCGGGACGGTCTGGGATCTGCTGCTGCTGCCCGCGTTCTTCCGCCCGGCCGGCGTTATCCGGCGGGCCCTGGTCCTCGGCGTCGGCGGCGGTGCCGTTATCCGTCTGCTGCATCACTGTATCCAGCCGGCGCAGATCATCGGTGTCGAGCTCGATCCCACACACATCTATATCGCGCGGCGTTTTTTCGGGATCACCGAGCGCCGCGCTGATCTGATCGAGGCCGATGCGCACGCATGGCTGCGCCGCTACCGGGGCCCAAAATTCGATTTGATCGTCGATGACGTATTCGGCGAGAGCGAGGGTGAGCCCGTGCGCGCGATCGAGGCCGACCGGGCCTGGCTGGCGACACTCGCACGGCATCTTGCAGACGAGGGTGTGCTGGTGATGAATTTTGTCAGCACGCGCACGCTGCTTGAGGCCAACCGGATCATGCAACAAAGTTTGCCGACGCGATTTGCGCGTGCCTTCCGCCTGAGCCTGTCGGGCTACGAGAACGCGGTAGGGGCCTTCGTCAGTGAGCCGGTGGCGGCCAGGCAACTGCGTCAGACACTACGCACGACGCCGGTCCTGGGCAGGGGTAATCTGCGCCGGCTGCCCTATCGCATCCAATGCATCTCGCCCTGAGAGCATTGCCCCAGACCTTATCGCCGCTTCAACTGCTGTTGATGCCGCGACATCCGCTATCATTCCCGCGCAACGACGGGCGGCTGGAGCCACAGACACGGGGCGGGCTGAGAAGGCGAGAGTCTGATCCCACGGCCGCCCCCGAGAAGGATTCATGATGAACGAACAGAGCGCCGCAGCCTGGCATCACCTGCCCGGCGACGAGGCCATGCAGCGCCTGGCCGTCGGCAATGATGGCCTGAGCGCGGCCGAGGCCCAACAGCGCCTGGAGCGCTACGGCGTCAACCGCCTCACACCGCCCAAGCCGCGCAGCGCGCTGGTGCGTTTTCTCTCCCAATTCGACAACCTGTTGATCTATATCCTGCTGGCCGCCGGCGTGGTCACCGTCCTGCTCGGCCACTTCGTCGATGCCGGGGTGATCTTTGGCGTGGTGCTGATCAACAGCATCATCGGGTTCATCCAAGAGGGCAAGGCGGAGAAGGCGCTGGAGGCGGTGCGCAACCTGCTGTCGCTGAAGGCCACGGTGATCCGAGACGGCCACCGCCATACCGTGCCAGCCGAAGAAGTGGTGCCCGGCGATCTGGTGTTTCTGCAGTCCGGTGACCGGGTCCCCGCCGACTTGCGCCTGGTGACGATCCGCGAGCTACGCGTCGACGAGGCCATACTCACCGGGGAGTCCATGCCCTCGAGCAAGCGCGTCGATCCGGTGCGCGAGGAGGCGCCGCTCGGCGACCGGCGCAACATGGCCTACTCGGGCACGCTGGTGACCTACGGCCAGGCCACCGGTGCGGTGACGGCCACCGGCGACAGTACCGAGATCGGCCGCATCAGCGCCATGCTGGCCGAGGTGCAGACCATGGAGACGCCGTTGACGCGGCAGATGGCACGCTTCGCCCGCGGCCTGACCGCCGCCATCCTGGCGCTGGCGGTCTTCACCGCGGTATTCGGCATCCTGGTGCACGACTATCCGCTCAGCGAGATGTTCCTCGCCGGCGTGGGCCTGGCGGTCGCGGCCATCCCGGAGGGCCTGCCGGCCATCATTACCATCACCCTGGCGATCGGCGTACAGCGCATGGCGGCACGCAACGCCATCATCCGCCGGCTTCCCGCAGTCGAGACGCTGGGCTCGGTGACCGTGATCTGCTCGGACAAGACCGGCACCCTGACCCGCAACGAAATGACCGTGCAGGCGGTGGCCACCCGCCACCGGCTCTACAGCGTCAGCGGTGTCGGCTACGACCCGCACGGCGGTTTCAGCAGCGATGGCCGCGACGAGGCCCCGGGCGACCACCCGGTGCTGCAGGAGCTGTGCCTGGCCAGCGTGCTGTGCAACGACGCCCGGCTGGTGGCGCACGATGGCCAGTGGCGGGTAGAGGGCGATCCGATGGAGGGTGCACTGCTGGTGCTCGGTCGCAAGGCCGGGCTCGATCCGGAGCTCGTGGTCGAGGAACTGCCACGCGACGACATCATTCCGTTCGAATCCGAGCACCGCTTCATGGCCACGCTGCACCATGACCATACCGGCCAGCGCACCATCTACATCAAGGGCGCCCCCGAGGTGGTGTTCAGCCGTTGCAGCCACCAGCGCACCGAGACCGGCGACACCCCCTTCGAACGCGACTACTGGCTGGCCGAGGTCGAGGAGATCGGGCGACGCGGTCAGCGGGCGCTGGCCATCGCGGTGCATGCCGCGCGGCCAGATCAGGAGGCGCTGCGCTTCGACGACGTGGCCGGCGAGCTGGTGATGCTCGGCCTGGTGGGCATCATCGACCCGCCGCGCAACGAGGCCATCGAGGCGGTCGCGCACTGCCGCTCGGCCGGCATCGGCGTGAAGATGATCACCGGGGATCACGCCACCACCGCCACGGCCATCGCCACCCAGATGGGGATAGGTGACGGTCGCCATGTGCTGACCGGTGCGGACCTCGACCGACTGGACGACGCGGCGCTGGAGGCGTGTGCGTTGGACGTGGACGTATTCGCCCGCGCCAGCCCGGAGCACAAGCTGCGTCTGGTGCGCGCGCTGCAGGCCCGCGACCAGGTGGTCAGCATGACCGGCGACGGCGTCAACGACGCGCCGGCCCTGAAACGCGCCGGGGTCGGCGTGGCCATGGGACTCAAGGGCACCGAGGCCGCCAAGGAGGCGGCCGAGATGGTGCTCGCGGATGACAACTTCGCCTCCATCACCCATGCGGTGCGCGAAGGGCGCACCGTCTACGACAACATCAAGAAGTCCATCCTGTTCATCCTGCCCACCAACGGTGGCGAGGCACTGACCATCCTGGCGGCCGTGGCCATGGGCCGCATGCTACCGGTCACCGCGGCGCAGATCCTGTGGGTCAACATGATCACCGCCGTCACGCTGGCGCTGTCGCTGGCCTTCGAGGCCGGCGAGGCCGACCTGATGCGCCGTCGCCCGCGACCGCCCAGCGAGCCGCTGCTGACCGGCTTCATGACCTGGCGCATCATCTTCGTGTCGGTACTGATGGTGACCGGCACCTTCGGCCTGTTCCTGTGGGAACGCGCGCAGGGTACCGGTCTCGAGGAGGCCCGCACCGTGGCGGTCAACGCGCTGGTCATCGCCGAGGCCTTCTACCTGCTGAATGCCCGCTTCCTCACCGCGTCGGTGCTCAATCGTAATGGCCTGCTGGGCAACCGCTATGTGCTGATCGCCATCGTGCTGGTGGTGGGGTTCCAGATGCTGTTCACCTACCTGCCGCTGATGCAGACCTTCTTCGGCACCGCCGCCATCGACGCCGCCGCCTGGGCGCGCATCCTGGTATTCGGTCTGGCGCTGTTCATGCTGGTCGAACTGGAGAAGGCGCTGCTGCGCTGGCGCGACGGGCGTAAGGGGTTGTTGTGACGGATTTTTCGAGGTCTGACCCCGGTCTGTAGGGGTCAGACCCCAATCAG
>JASFJQ010000285.1:0-4036 GCA_050121305.1 Chromatiaceae bacterium | reverse complement strand
TGGTGGTTATGCCAAGGTCGGGAATACCGCAGGAGCCGGCCGCAACGCCCCCACCGGAGATGTACAAGGACTTGAACCCCGAGGCCTCTGCGAGTCGTGCATGATAGGCATTGATGGCACCGACACACTGCAGCGGCCTCTCTACCGCCACTGCCTCTCGAAATCTCCTGCCTGCTGATTCAATCGCCATGCTGCAAACCTTCTGTGTCAATTCCAATTATGCACCTGCCGCCAGCAGCCGCTCTGCGTTTTCACGCGATGCCCGCACGTGCGACCGCATCATCAGCTCGGCCATTTCGGCATCCCTGCGTTCAATCGCATCGACGATGTGCTGATGTTCTAGGAATGCGCGCGGGCCGCGCTTGCTCGGCATCCCGAACTGGTAGCGATACAGCCGCACCAGGTGGTAAAGGTCGTCGCACAGCAGCGCTATCACACGCGAGTTGTGACTGCCTTGCACGATCCGATAGTGGAAATCCAGGTCACCCTCACGCTGAAAGTAGGCGTGGTCCGCAGACTGATCGATTTGTCTGGCATGCAGTTCGAGCAGTCCCCTCAGCTCTGCGATCTCTGTATCGCTCATGTTGTTCGCGGCAAGCCGCGCCGCCATACCCTCGAGGGCCTCGCGGACATGAAATATCTCCAGCAGTTGTGCACTGCTGAGCGTAACCACCCGCGCACCGAGATTTGGACGACGCACGACCAGGCCACAGGCCTCCAGACGACCGATCGCCTCGCGCAGCGGTCCCCGGCTGATGCCGTAGGTGCGCGCTAACTCGGGCTCACTGATCTTGCTGCCGGCGGCGATACCGCCTTCGACAATGGCCTCCCGGAGCAGCACGAAGATCCTGTCCGGGATGTTGCCGCTATCGTCGGCCACTGCGCTCACGTCAAAGTCCCCGACCTGGTCTCAGCCCTTGGCATAGCCCAGGGCGCGCAGCGCTTCGGCGATCTCGTCGAGAATGGACGGATCGTCAATGGTGGCCGGCATTTTGTAGTCCTCGGAATCAGCGATCTTGACCATGGTGCCGCGCAGTATCTTGCCGGAGCGGGTCTTCGGCAGCCGCTTGACGGTGGCGACCAGCTTGAATGCGGCGACCGGCCCGATCTGGTCGCGTACCCGCTGCACCAGTTCGGACCGCAGTTCGTGTTCGTCCCGGCTCGCGCCCGCCTTGAGCACCACCAGCCCCAGCGGCAGCTGGCCCTTCATGTCATCGGCCACACCGATCACCGCACATTCAGCGACGTCCGAATGCCCGGCGAGCACCTCCTCGATCGCACCGGTCGAAAGGCGGTGTCCTGCGACATTGATCACGTCGTCGGTGCGGCTCATGATCCAGAGATAACCATCGGCATCGCGATATCCGGCATCGCCGCTCAGGTAATAGCCCGGGTACTTGCTCAGATAGGAATCGATGAAACGCTGGTCGTTACCCCACAAGGTCGGCAGACAGGCGGGAGGCAGCGGCAGCTTGATCACGATATTGCCCATCTGGCCATCGGCCAGCTCATCACCCTGATCCGACAGGATGCGAACGTCGTAGCCCGGCATCGCGACCGTGGGTGAGCCGGGCTTGATCTCCATCGGCTGGATACCCATTGGGTTGGCCGCAATCGCCCAACCCGTCTCGGTCTGCCACCAATGATCGACCACCGGTATGCCAAGCTTCTCGCGCGCCCAGAACAGCGTATCGGGGTCGCAACGCTCGCCGGCCAGAAACAGCGTCTGCATACCCGACAAATCGTACTGCCGCAGATACTCGCCCTCTGGGTCCTCCTTCTTGATCGCACGAAATGCAGTCGGCGCGGTAAACAGCACCTTGACCCGGTGCTCGCTGATCACCCGCCAGAAGGCCCCGGGGTCCGGCGTGCCCACCGGCTTACCTTCGTACATCACGGTCGTACAGCCTGCGAGCAGCGGCGCATAGACGATATAGCTGTGGCCGACCACCCAGCCAACGTCGGACGCCGCCCAGTAGACGTCGCCGGCCTCGACGTTATAGATGTTTTTCATAGTCCAGTGCAGCGCCACCGCATGACCACCGTTGTCACGCACCACGCCCTTCGGCTGACCGGTCGTCCCCGAGGTGTAGAGGATGTACAGCGGATCGGTCGCCTTGACGGCAACGCATGCCGCGGGTTGGGCCTCCGCGACCGCCGAGTCCCAGTCGAGATCCCGGCCTTCCATCAAAGGCGCCTCGGCCTGTGGGCGTGCCTTGATGATGCAGGCATCGGGTTTGTGCGTGGCGCTTGCAATCGCCTCGTCCAGCAATGGCTTGTAGACCACCACACGGTTCGGTTCGATGCCACAAGAGGCGCTGACGATCACCTTGGGCTTGGCGTCATTGATCCGGGTCGCCAGTTCATTGGCGGCGAATCCACCAAACACCACGGAATGCACGGCGCCCAGCCGCGCGCATGCGAGCATGGCGATGGCCGCCTCGGGGATCATCGGCAGGTAGATCAGCACGCGGTCACCGCGTCCGACCCCTTGAGCACGCAGGGTGCCGGCGAATCGGGCGACGGCGTCGCGCAGCTCCGCATAGGTGTAGGTCTGCTTCTGTCCTGTGACCGGCGAATCGTAAATGAGGGCCGCCTGGTTACCGCGGCCCATCTCGACATGGCGATCCACGGCGTTGTAGCAGGTGTTCAGCTCGCCACCGGCGAACCACCGCGGCACCGGCTTGGCATCCAGATCGAGCACGCTATCCCAGGGTTTGTCCCAATGCAGCGCGGCAGCCGCGTCGCCCCAGAAGCCTGCGGGTTCCTCCAGTGAACGTCGGTAAAGAGCCTGGTAGTCGTTCATGTATCCCCCCTCATCGATCAATGGTCGGATGCAGTCCGCGGCGCGTCTGTGCCCTGCCGACAGGCCACTGCATGGAACGGCCCGGACCGCAATGGTTTTATTGTGTCGACAATTCTAGCGCTCTACGCCCTAAATACCCGAGAAATGCAGACCATCTACTCTTGTTTTCTTTGAGATGTCGACATTGAGAAATCCCTGATCGGCTCTTTGGGTATTCCCGCGCCACGCCAGATGGCCGCGACGCTTGCGGGATCTGAGCTGCCGATCACGGCACGTTGGAGTGAACGCCCCGTCTCTGGCCGAAGTCGATCTATCGCCCTTTCAGGAAACATCTTATTTCGATTTTTCTAGAATATCGAAATTGTTATGCATGGCCGCTAGCCCGCTTATCTCACCGATTTCCTGCTGCGGGCGGCGACACACTCGCCCTAGTGGGCCAAGCGAATAATTGTGTAACGCTCAGCCAAGGCACAAGCATTGTGGGCAAGGCGCAGTCCGCAGGGAATGGCCCGCCCTTTTCAAGGACTGCAACACAGCCCACGATGCCTGTCCCTTGGCCCTTCGGGAGCCGCTGTGCGAGCGCGACTCAGTGTTGCGTTTCTTGCCAAGGGAGTGCCCATTGCCTGCGAAACGCGCCTCGATTCACGCACGCACAGTGGCTCTGAGCGTTACACAATTATCCGCTTGGCCCACTAGCGGGGCGTACTCTTTTCACGCGCTTCGAGGTAGTGTCGACTACTCCTTCATCGCCTTCCACTCCGTGCACTCCGCCATAACGGCGTCTCGGCGCCCTCGTTACGAAATACGGTGAGATATGCAGGCTAGCCTCCGCACTAAAGATCGTCTGTCACAGGTGCGCAGCAGAGAGATCGGAGCTCTTCCGAGCATTGTCTTGCACTAACGACCTGCCTGTCGTCGTCTGTTTGTTTTTGCAGCACCGTCCCCTTAAATCTGGGGTCTTTGGAAGACCATTGGTTGCAGTTGAGGTAGTCGGGAATGAACCCGCTGCCGGATACATCAACTAACACTGCGCCATATTCCGTTGAGTAAACGGCTGAAACGATCGTTGGACGGATCCATGCAGTGTCAAGCTTTTCATCGGCGGGCATTGCCATGCCGCCATCCAGATACTCCTGGGTGCTGCACCAATGACCATTGTCGAAATCGTTGGCACAGTCCTCATGCCGTCGTGCCGGATTCCGAGTGCCTTTGCTCTTCTCCGTTGTCACA
>JASFJQ010000284.1:0-4045 GCA_050121305.1 Chromatiaceae bacterium | reverse complement strand
CTTGGGCTTGTCTCCCTCCATCACCGCGACGCAGGAATTGGTGGTGCCAAGGTCGATGCCGATAATTTTGCCCATGATTTCTTGTCTCCGAATCAGGAATTCTTTTGCAACTGATGTTTAAATGGTGTTTCGCTGTGTGTTTTCAAGTCGTCGCCGACGTTTCTCACGGCGCCGGGGCAGGTGCCTGGGAGACCATCACCATGGCTGGGCGTACGAGCCGCCCGTTCAGCGTGTAGCCCTTCTGCACGACGGCCACAACGGTGTTCGCAGGGACATCGGCACGTGGCTGCATCGACATCGCCTGGTGAAGTTCGGGGTTAAAGGTCTCGTTGATCGGGTCGATCTGCTCGACCCCGAACTTGCCCATGACGTCGCCGAGCATCTTCAGCGTGAGTTCCGTGCCTTCGCGCAGTTTGGGCACGTCGGCGGTGTCGTCCTGAGCCGCGTTACGGCCAAGCTCAAGGCTGTCCCAGACCCCCAACAATTCGGCCACGAACTTATCGAGCGCGTACTTGTGCGCGTTTTCCAAGTCGCGCGCGTGGCGCCGCTTCAGATTTTCCAGCTCGGCGTGCGCCCGCATCATCTGATCGTAGTGTTCATCGGCCTTGGCCCGGGCCTTCTCGAGCAGGTCCACGAGGTCCTCGGCAGAGCCCTCGGCAATGTCACTGTCGGTCTCCATCTCCGCGGCGCTCTCGTCGAAACTCTCCTCTGCGGCCTGCCGTACATCCCCCTCCGGCCCACTCTCACCGGCCGGCCGTTTCTGCTGTTCGCTCATAAGAACCTCATACATGCCTTTGTTTTATATAAATTTCTGTGCCCGGCCATCAGGCGCATCGGGCGCGAACTCCCGGGATATTGGGGCAAAGACCGGAAATACAAGTCCCGCCGGGCAATCGCAGAGGCATCAGCCCGCCTGTCGCAGGAAACTCTGGAAATCAGGGCCTGATCAGGCAAGCGGCTGGGGCGGCCCGCGGCCTGTCCCACCAAGGCTACCGGGACGCCAGTGCGCTACCGAGGAGTTTGGCGGTGATATCGACTATCGGAATCACCCGGTCATAAGGCATCCGGGTCGGTCCGATCACGCCGAGTACGCCGACCACCTCTGAGTCTATCTGGTAGGGGGAAGTGATCACAGAACAGTCTTTGAGGGTGACATAGCCGGATTCTTCGCCGATAAAGATCTGCACGCCATCGGCCTCGAGGCTCCGGTCGAGCAGATGCAGGATCTCTTGCTTCTCGGTGAAGGCATTGAACAGGGAGCGCAGACTGTCCATCTGTGCGAGTTCATCGAAATCCATCAGATTGGTCTGCCCGGCCACGACGAAATCCCCCTGATCGGGTGTCTTGTCGTCGCTGCTGGCGAAGGCGGCACTCGCTACCTCGAGGGCCTGGACCATCAACTCGTCGAGATTGCGCTTGGTCTCGCGCATCTCACGCAGCACCAGATTGCGGATTCCCTCGAGGTCGTGGCCCGCATAGTGGTTCGTGATGTAATTGCTGAGGCGTTCCAGTTCCCCACGGCTGAAGACACGTGAGGTCTCTATGATGCGATTGAACACCTCACCGGTCGATGTCACGATCACCGTGAGCACACGGGCATCCGAGAGCGGAACGAACTCGATCTGCTTGACCTTGACCTGATTGTGTTTCGGCACCATCACGACGCCGGCAAGATGGGTCAGACTAGACAACAGGCGGGAGGCCGAATCAAGCAGCTCTGCGGGCGGTTCATGCACGTCCAGTTGCTGTTCCAGCTGGCGCAGCAGGTTCTGGTCGAGCGGTTTCAGCGACAACAATGAGTCGACAAACATCCGGTAACCGGTCACTGTCGGTATTCGTCCCGCTGAGGTGTGCGGGGAGACGACGAACCCCAGGTCTTCGAGATCGGCCATCACATTGCGGATGGTCGCCGGGCTGAGATCAAGACCGGCGTCCTTGGCCAAGGTTCGCGAGCCGACCGGATGCCCTTCCCGAATGTATCGCTCGATCAGCACTTTCAGAAAGTGCTGTGCTCTCTCGCTGATTGCGTTATCCGGCATACCTGTCGCCAATGCCCTTCACCCGTTCCTCAGACTACACTGTAGACCCTGCAGAACCGGCCGGGTTCGCGAGGATTATGCGGAGGCCGAATTTTGCGTGTCAAGCAAGTGCGGGCGGCCTTGGCGACTGCAAGGTCGCATGCTAGCCTGCAATTCAGTCTGCCGTCGGGCCCGGCATCGGCGTATGAACCATAATCGTGAACGTCTTGGCTAACCAGTTTCAACGCATTGCGGTCATCGCCAAGCCCGACCCCGCCGGTCACCTGACATCGACGCTGCAGCTTCTGCACCAGGTGCTCGATTCCCGACAGCTTGTACTACTGCCCGACCAGCGGACGGCGACCCTCCTCAAGCTCGGGGCCGGCCTGTCGATCGAGGAACTGGCCGCGAACTGCGACCTCGCAGTGGTGGTCGGCGGCGACGGCACGCTGTTGCACGCTGCGCGGCAGCTCGCCGATCATCGTATCCCGCTGCTCGGTGTCAACCTGGGACGCCTAGGCTTCTTGGTCGACATTACGCCGCCAGATATCGCCGATGCGCTGCACGCGGTACTCGAGGGGCATTACGAAGAGGATCAGCGGTTTCTGCTGCAGGCCCAGGTGGGCGACCAGCCTCCGGCGCTCGCGTTCAACGACGTAGTACTGCACAAATGGAACATCGCTCGCATGATCGAGTTCGAGACATGGATCGACGCCCGATTTGTGTATACGCAACGTTCCGATGGTCTGATCATCTCGACCCCTACCGGCTCCACCGCCTATGCGCTGTCCGGCGGCGGGCCGCTGCTGACGCCCGAATTGGATGCGGTCGCCCTGGTGCCCATCTGTCCGCACACCCTGAGCAATCGCCCCATCGTCGTTGGCGCCGACAGCAGGATAGAGATCTCCGTCTGTGGCCACACAGACCCGCGAGACGTACGCATCACCTGTGACGGGGCGATCAGCCTGACCATCGACGAAGGCGACACGCTGCGCGTGACGCGTCACCCCACCCGGGTGCGCCTGCTGCACCCTGTCGGCCATGACCATTTCGATGTGTTGCGCGCCAAGCTCGGTTGGGGTGAGCTGCCCAAGACCTGAATCTGGCGCACGGACCGGGCCCCACGATGTTGAGCGAAATAAGCATCCGCAATCTGGTGATCGTCAGGTCGCTCGAACTACCGCTGACAGCAGGCATGACTGCGCTGACCGGTGAGACCGGTGCCGGGAAATCCATCCTGATCGATGCGCTCGGCCTGGCACTCGGCGACAAGACCGACAACAGCATGATTCGCGCCGGCGAAGACAAGGCGGAGATTAGCGTGAGCTTTGATCTGAGCTCGCATGCGGCCGCTCTCGAGTGGCTGGAAGCGCACGACCTCGCCAACGAAGACGAATGTCTGGTGCGACGCGTCCTGGTTCGCGACGGGCGTAGCCGGGCCTATGTCAACGGAACACCTACACCGCTGGGACTGTTGCGCGAGCTCGCTGAGCTGATGATCGATATTCATGGCCAGCATGCCCACCAATCGCTATTGCGGCCGCGCGCGCAGCGCCAGCTGCTCGACAACTATGCCGGATTGCAGCAACAGGCAAAGCAGACAGCGCAGGCATTTCATGCATGGAACGAGGCATGTGCCGCCTACGAGGCGCTCAAGCAGGCCAGCGAGGACCGCGCCAGCCGGCTTGATTATCTTCAGTTCCAGATAACCGAACTGGATGGCATCGCCTGCGATCACGACACCTTGCGCAGTCTCGAGGCAGAACATGCGCGACTGGCGCATGCCGACCGGCTGCTGGCCGATACTGGCACAGTGCTGGCGCAGCTGGCTACCGAAGAACCCTCGCTGCAGTCGACGCTCAATCGTGCCGCACAAACCTTGGCGGCGCTCAGCGATCTGGATCCGGCGTTGCGGGAGACGCAGGAGCTGCTGGAGACCGCCGGCATCCAGATCGATGAGGCAGCCAGTTCGCTGCGTCACTACCGGGACCGCGTCGAGCTCGACCCGCAGCGAATGCAGCAGATCG
>JASFJQ010000283.1:0-4045 GCA_050121305.1 Chromatiaceae bacterium | reverse complement strand
ATGAACAAAGGGACACCCACCTCGACCTGCGGCATTGGTTATCGCCATCGAGCGATGACATGCCGACGCTCGACGAGACTGCCCGCAGGCTGGGGCTGCCGGGGTTGCTGGAGGCGACCGAGGAAGGAGTGATCGAGGCCTGGCTCGATGGCCGGCACGAGAGCGCGCGGGCGTTCAGCGAACTGAGTGCGCTCAACACCTATTTGCTCGCACTGCAGGTATTCGCGCTGATGGGCGAGTTGACCGGCCGGGATCAGGCGCAGGTGCAGGATCAGCTCCGGGCGCAACTCGGCGGTGGCCAAGACCAGCACAAGGTCGCGTTCCTGGACGCCTGGAGCGCCTCGTAGATGGGGCGACGGCGACGCCGAGCACGCCTGCCGGAAGGTGAATTCGAGGCTCGAATCGACAGCATGGGGCACGACGGTCTTGGGGTGGCGCGGATCGAGGGGAAGGCGACATTCATCCACGGCGCACTGCCAGGTGAATCAGTGCTGTTCCGGTACACCAAGCGACGTCGCAGTCACGATGAAGGTCAGACGGTGGCGGTCGTCAGCGCTTCACCCGATCGGGTGGTGCCGCGCTGCAAGCACTACGGGGTCTGTGGTGGATGCAGTCTTCAACACCTCAGGCCCGACGCACAGATCGCCGTCAAGCAGGCGATATTGCTGGAGAATCTCCGCACCATCGGCAAGGTCCAACCGGCTGCCGTGTTGCCTGCTATCGTGAATCATTCCCCTTGGGGATATCGACGCAAGGCCAGACTCGGGGTAAAGGAGGTCGCGCAAAAGGGAAAGGTGCTGGTTGGATTTCGTGAGCGTGGCTCGAGTTTCGTTGCCGATCTTTCCCAGTGCCATGTGCTGCATCCGCGGGTTGGTGAACTGCTGCCGGCACTTGGTGCGCTGATCGAATCGCTGAGCATCAGCCGGCGGCTGCCGCAGATCGAGATGGCAATGGACGATGAGCAATGCGTGCTGATCCTACGCATTCTGGATCCGCTCAGCGGGCAGGACGAGCAGCGGCTCTCGGCGTTCGCGGCCGAACACAACATCGTCTTCTATCTACAGCCCGGTGGTCCGGATTCCGTGATGCCGTTGGGTGCCGCAGTGGACCTGCATTATCGGCTGCCGGCCTACGCGATATCCCTGCATTTCGAGCCCGGCGACTTCACACAGGTCAATAGCGACATCAATCGCAAGATGATCGCGCATGCGATGAGGCTTCTTGATCCGCAGCGCAGCGAACATGTGCTGGACCTGTTCTGTGGGATCGGTAATTTCACGCTGCCGATCGCACAACATTGCGCGCAAGTGGTCGGTGTCGAGGCAGACCCCGGACTGGTAGCGCGGGCGCGTGCCAATGCCGAGCAAAATGGCCTGTCGAACAGCCTGTTCTATACCGCCGATCTGTATGCTGAATTGGACGCCGAGCCGTGGATGGAGCAACGGTTCGACAAGGCCGTGTTGGATCCGCCACGCAGCGGCGCACTGGCGGTGCTCGCGCTGCTGCCGAAGCTGGGAATTCGGCGCATAGTCTATGTATCCTGTTCCCCGGGTACACTTGCGCGCGACGCCGGTGAACTGGTCGGCAAGCACGGTTATCGCTTGAGTCGCGCCGGCGTGATGGACATGTTCCCACACACAGCACACGTCGAATCCATTGCATTGTTCGAGAGAGACTGATCATGGGCAAAGAGATCGAACGTAAGTTTCTGCTGCGCTCCGATGCCTGGCGCGAAGAAGTCAATGGCAGCGAGCGACTGGTGCAGGGATATCTGTCTCGCGGTGAGCAATCGGCAGTGAGGGTGCGCATCGCGGGCGACCGTGCGGAGCTGAATATTAAACACACGCTGGATGGCATCAATCGCCTGGAGTTCGAATACCAGATCCCGGTCGACGACGCCCGCGAGATCCTCGAGCATGTCGCGCTGCGACCGCTGATCGACAAGACCCGTTTTCACGTCGTCCACGGTAATCATCTCTGGGAGATCGATGAGTTTTACGCCGAGAACACCGGTCTGGTCATCGCCGAGATCGAGCTCGAGGATGCCGGAGAAGAATTCGACCGCCCGAACTGGCTGGGTGAAGAGGTATCGGACGACAAACGCTACTACAACAGCAGTCTCAGCAGGCTCCCGTACAGCGAATGGTGAAGGCGGCGGTTTTTCTGCTGGCGCTGTTACTCGCCGCCTGCCAACCGGCAGAGACCGACGTCATTGTCTTTGCCGTGGCCACGCCACCCAGTGTGCTCGATCCGAGGCTGGCGAGCGACGCAGCCTCTGAGCGCATTAATCAGTTGTTGTACGAAAGGCTCATCACACTTGACGACAACGGGCGGGCGCAGCCCGGCATGGCAACCTGGGAACGCATCACGCCGACCCACTATCGGGTGACCCTGCGATCACAGCGTGCGCGATTCTGGAACAACCGTCGCCCGGGGCCCGGCGACGTCGTCGCTACCTACCGTAGTCTTCTCGATAGCGCGCTGGGCTCGCCACACGCCGGTGCGCTGGCACTCATCGAAACGGTCACGGCGGCCGGCGACGATGCGGTGGATTTCCACCTGGCACGGCCAGATCCGGCCTTTCCGACACGCCTGACCATCGGCATCGTGCCGGCGGAAACGGTACAGGATCGCAACCTGAGCCGTGAACCACTCGGAAGCGGTAGCTTTGAGTTCCTGGAGTGGCGTGAAGATGGCGGCCTGCTGCTGCAGCGCCGCCGCGATGGGCAACGCGTCGCTCTGGTGCCGGTCGCGGATCCAACCATGCGAACCCTGAAGCTGATGCGCGGTGAGGCCCAACTGCTCCAGAACGATCTGCCGTCGGAATTGTATCGCTATCTGGCGGCTGAGCGCGGCCTGCGTCTGGATGAGCATGCCGGCACTACCTTTGCCTATGTCGGTTTCAATCTGGCAGACCCGATCCTGGCCAATCCGGATGTCCGACTCGCGATCGCCCATGCCATCGATCGCCAGGCGATCATCGAACACCTGTTCGGCGGGCGCGCGGAACTGGCCGAGTCAGTGCTGCGCCCGCAACATTGGGCCGGCAGCGCCGATCTCAAGGCACACGACTATGACCCACAGCTGGCGCGAGAATATCTGCGTCGAGCGGGGTACGACGCCAGCAAACCACTGCAGTTGAGCTACAAGACGTCGACCGATGCGTTTCGATTGCGAATCGCGCATGTCTTGCAGAGCCAGCTCGGGGACATCGGGATACGGTTGAAGATAGCCAGCTACGACTGGGGCACTTTTTTTGGCGACATCAAGAACGGAAGCTTCCAGATGTACAGCCTGGCCTGGGTCGGTGTAAACACCCCGGATATCCTGCGCTATGCGTTTCACAGCGCTTCGACGCCCCCGGCCGGGGCCAATCGCGGACGCTATGCCTCGCCGGCGGTCGACGCATTGATCGAACGCGCCGAGACGGCCGATCTGGATGAGGCATCACTCCTGTATGCCGAGGTGCAGCGCAGGGTGCATCGAGACCTGGTCTATGTGCCACTTTGGTATGAATCGAACGTGGTCGTCAGCCGCGGACTGAGTGGTTACCAGCCAACTTATGATGGTAGCTACCTGGCGCTCAACGCGGTCAGGATCACGGATGAGTAGCCGACTCAGGGTCGATATCGGGCGACAGTCGCTGACCCTCGAAGCGGGTGGCCGCGAGCTTAAGACATGGCCGGTCTCGACGGCTCGCAACGGTCCGGGCGAGCGCATCGATTCCGGCTGTACGCCGCGCGGGTCACACCGAGTCAGGATCAAGATCGGTGCCGGCTGTCCGCTGAACACCGTCTTTGTCGGGCGCCGGCCGACCGGGGAGATCTACAGCCGGGCACTGGCAGCGAGCTACCCGTCGCGAGACTGGATATTGACCCGTATCCTCTGGTTGACCGGCGCTGAACCCGGTTTCAACCGCGGCGGCGATTGCGATACTCTTCGGCGGTTCGTCTATCTGCACGGCTGTCCGGACACCGAGCCGATGGGGGTCCCGGGGTCACATGGCTGCATCCGGATGCGCAACGCCGATATTGTCGATCTCTTC
>JASFJQ010000282.1:0-4061 GCA_050121305.1 Chromatiaceae bacterium | reverse complement strand
ATCCGGGCCTTTGCGGACGCGATAGACTTCGCACCTATGGAAACGCAACAGGAGTGGGTCTTGTTGCACGGACGACGGCGCTAGCGCACTCGGCGCAGGATATTAGCGACTGAGCTGATCAAGATTTGATGCAGATGTCCGATTCTCTCATGATCGAGTATAGGGATCGCGGCTTTGAGAACACGCTGCCCCAATTGTGATGCGCGCTACGAGGTTGCCACCCGGAGACTGCTGGATTCTGATGGACTGGCACGTTGCTGGCGGTGCGGCATGGTCTTCGATGCGCTGGCGGGCGGCCCGACCGCCGTGGATGCAGACGCTGCTGGCAAACCCGTGGTGGATCTCGATGCCCAGGCAGAGCTGACCAACAATGAGGCCGAGGTGACAGAGACCCCGGAACTACCCTTTGCCGTCCCCGATGATCTCGAGCCGCTGCAGGCCTCTGCACAGGATGCACTGGGTGTTGAGGACACCCTGTACCAGAAGAAATCGCGCCGAGGCCTTTTCTATGGCCTCGCTGCGGTGGTGTTGATGGCGGCGCTCGGCCTACAGCTTGCGTGGCAACAGCGCGAGCAGATACTGGCGCAGTTACCACAATTGGAGGTCATCTGCGACGCGGTCGCATGCCGACCTTCAGTGGCTCACGCACCCGAGCGCTTCCGGATCCTGCAGCGCGAGATCAAACCGACCGCCAACCTGCCCGGTTCGCTCACCTTGAGTGCGGTGATCCGCAATGAGGCGGAGCTGCCGCAGCTACTTCCCGATCTTCAACTCTCACTGACCGACAACAATGGCGGACTCTTGATTCGTCGTCGGCTTTCGCCCAGCGAATACCTGTTCCCCGCCCCCGCCGATGGCAAGCTGGTTGACCCCGGCGAAGTAATTACTATCGCGTTGGATTTCGAAGATCCAGGCCACCTCGCCACCGGCTTCCAGATCGATTTTCTGTAACATTCGACTACGGGGTTTCACCCCTTGCGCCGCTGCAATTTCGGCGTAACATTGCGTCCCCTGCCGATCGAGAAAACCGGAGTCACTATCCGGAGCGGACACCGAACCATGATCCGCGCCGTCGTGCAGGCAAAGGGACGAATTGACATTCGAGATTCACCCAGCAGCCAGTAAAAGAAGACTGACACTCGCGTGCATATCGGCCCTCTTCAACTTGCCAACAGACTCATGGTTGCGCCAATGGCGGGCGTCACTGACCGCCCGTTCCGCACGCTGTGTCGTCGCCTGGGTGCCGGTCTTGCAGTGTCCGAAATGGTGACCGCGGACGCCAGTCTCTACGGATCGCGCAAGACCCTTCGCCGCCTCGACCACGCCGGTGAGCAGGGCCCGGTTTCGGTGCAGATCGTCGGCACGGATCCGCGGCGCCTCGCGGAGGCCGCAAAGATCAATGTGGCGCACGGCGCTCAGATCATCGACATCAACATGGGCTGCCCTGCCAAGAAGATCTGCAAAAAGGCGGCGGGTTCGGCACTGATGCGCGATGAGCGGCTGGTCGCGGAGATACTGCAGCGCGTGGTCGACGCGGTCGAGGTCCCGGTGACGCTGAAGATGCGCACCGGCTGGGACCGCGAGAACCGCAATGCAGCGCGCATTGCGAAGCTCGCCGAACAGGCCGGGGTCGCTGCCGTCGCGGTGCATGGCCGCACGCGGGCCTGCGCCTATCGTGGTGACGCGGAATACGACACCATTCGCAGGGTCAAACAGCAAGTCGAAATACCCGTGATCGCCAATGGCGACATCGATTCCCCCGAGAAGGCGATCCGGGTGCTGCAGTACACCGCGGCCGACGGGCTGATGATCGGGCGCGCCGCCCAAGGGCGCCCATGGATCTTTCGTGAGATCGCGCACCATCTCGAAACCGGCAGGCGACTGCCGGCGCCTGATCCCGCATGGATTCGGGATCTATTGCTCGAGCACCTCGACGACCTCTACACGCTGTATGGGGCAGCGCATGGCGTCCGGGTCGCCCGCAAGCACATCGCCTGGTACAGCAAGACACAACCAGGCGCCGCGGCATTTCGGCATCGCATCAATGGCGCCGAGACCACGCGACAACAGGGCCGGTTGATAAGGGAATACTTCGACAGCCTCGACGACAAGAAGGCACCCGACCTCGGTCCAGTGTCCGCGAAGGAGGAGAAGCAGCTTGAGCTTAGAAGGCACCCATTTTGCGTCCCGCAATTCAGGCAGCATTGTCGTGGCAGAGTCCAAGAAACCCGAGCCCTTGCGCGAAACGGTACGTGATGCGCTGGCGCACTATTTTGAGCAACTCGACGGCACATCGCCAAACGATCTCTACCAACTCGTGATGCAACAGGTGGAGCAACCCCTGTTCGAGACCGTGATGACCTTCACCGGTGGAAATCAGAGCAAGGCGGCCACATTGCTCGGCATCAGCCGCAGCACGCTACGCAAGAAACTGGCACACTACGAGATCGAATAGGACCATGCGATCCCGCTGAAACCCCGCGCGAGACCGAACTGCCGTGTGCCGCGCCAGTCTATGCAGGAAGAAACATGCCACGCATCACCAGAGCCCTGATCAGCGTCTCCGACAAGACCGGTGTCGCCGAATTTGCCCGCGACCTTGCCGAGGCCGGCGTCGAGATCCTGTCGACCGGCGGCACCGCCAAGCTGCTCCGTGACAGCGGCATCGCGGTCATGGGGGTGGGCGATTACACCGGTTTTCCGGAGATGATGGCCGGTCGGTTGAAGACGCTGCACCCAAAGATCCATGGCGGTATCCTGGGCCGCCGCGGCACGGACGATGAGGTTATGGAGCGTCACGGTATCGGCCGTATCGACCTGATCGCGGTCAATCTCTACCCGTTCGAGGAGACCGTTGCCGATCCCGATTGCAGCCTTGAGGATGCCATCGAGAACATCGATATCGGCGGTCCAACCATGCTCCGCGCGGCGGCCAAGAACTATCGCGACGTCGCCGTGCTGGTGGACCCGCACGACTACGGCCAGGTCATCCAGGAGATACGCGGCAACAAGGGCGAGGTCGGTGTAGAGACCTGCTTTCGCCTGGCGCTGAAGACCTTCGAACACACCGCCCGTTACGACGGGGCCATCGCCAACTACCTGGGCACCATCGACGAGGCCGGCGGCCGGCGCGATTTCCCGGCCACCCTCAACCTGCAGTTCCGTCGGGCGCAAGACATGCGCTATGGCGAAAATCCGCACCAGAAGGCCGCGTTCTTCGTCGAGCAACACATCCAGGAATCGAGTGTTGCCACTGTGCACCAGCTGCAGGGCAAGGCATTGTCTTACAACAACATCGCGGATACCGATGCCGCACTCGAGTGCGTCAAGCAGTTCGACGAGGCACCGGCCTGTGTGATCGTCAAGCACGCCAACCCCTGCGGCGTGGCCTTCGGCGCCACGCTGCTCGAGGCCTATGACCGCGCGTTCAAGACCGACCCGGAATCGGCGTTCGGCGGCATTATCGCGTTCAACGGCGAACTCGACGGCGAGACCGCTGCAGCCATTGTGGAACGACAGTTCGTCGAGGTGATCGTCGCCCCGCTGGTCGCTGCCGAGGCAATCGAGGCGGTGAAGGCGAAAAAGAACGTGCGCCTGCTCGCCTGCGGCGAATGGGCCGCGGAAGACATCCACCGCCTCGACTTCAAGCGCGTCAACGGCGGCCTGCTGGTGCAGGACGCGGACCTTCAGCTGCTCAGCGAGACCCGGGTGGTCAGCGACCGGGCGCCGAGCGAGGCCGAGATGCGCGACCTGCTGTTCGGCTGGCGGGTGGCCAAGTTCGTCAAGTCCAACGCCATCGTCTATGCGAAGGACGGCATGACCATCGGTATCGGGGCCGGCCAGATGAGCAGGGTCAACTCGGCGCGCATCGCCGGCATCAAGGCCGAGTACGCCGGTCTCACGGTGCAGGGCTCGGTGATGGCGTCGGATGCCTTCTTCCCATTCCGCGACGGCATCGACAATGCCGCTGCGGCCGGGATCGCCGCGGTCATTCAACCCGGCGGCTCGATGCGCGACGAAGAGGTGATCGCCGCCGCCAATGAGCACCGTATGGCCATGGT
>JASFJQ010000281.1:0-4077 GCA_050121305.1 Chromatiaceae bacterium | reverse complement strand
CCGCCACTTCAGGTCTGCATCCAGGTCAATCTGTCGGGCGAAGCGACCAAGGGAGGCGTACAGCCCGCCGAGCTGCCGGCGTTGGCCCATGGCGTCGCCGGGCTACCACGCCTCAGACTGCGCGGCCTGATGACCCTGCCCAGCCCGACTACCGACTTGGCAACCCAGCATGCTGTATTCGCCCGACTGCGCGGGCTGCTTGAGGATCTGCAACAACGTGGTCTGGAACTCGATACCTTGTCGATGGGGATGAGTGCCGACATGGAGGCCGCCATCGCGGAGGGATCGACGATGGTGCGCATCGGCACCGATATCTTCGGCGCCAGGGGCTGACCGGCCGGTCCGACTGGCATGCGACTGATCCGGCTCACATCCGTTAGACTTGGCGTAAATTCGCAGCAGCGGGCTTCAATTCAATGACGAATCACATCGCGTTTATCGGCGCCGGCAACATGGCCTGCGCCCTGATTGGCGGTCTGCTCGCGGACGGCATGGCGCCCGACCTGCTCATCGCATCCGACCTTTCGATCGAAAAGTGTGCGTCGCTGCATGACGCCACGGGTATCCGCACCCTGCAGGACAACCGTGAGGCCGCGGCCATGGCCGACGTCGTCGTGCTGGCAGTCAAGCCGCAGGCTGTCCGCCAGGTCGCCGAGGAGCTCGCTGAGACGATACGCAAGAGGCGGCCTCTGGTCATCTCCATTGCGGCCGGCATCCGTTGCGACAGCCTTCAGAACTGGCTGGGGGGCCACGTGGCCCTGGTTCGCAGCATGCCAAACACCCCGGCACTGATCCAATCCGCGGCCAGCGTGCTTTACGCGATGCCGCAGGTTGACCCCAGCCAGCGCGAAAAGGCCGAATCGCTTCTACGCGCCGTCGGTCTGACCCAATGGGTGGAGGATGAGGCCTTGATGGATGCGGTGACGGCACTCTCCGGGAGCGGCCCCGCGTATTTTTTCCTGGTCATGGAGGCCATGGAGGATGCCGCCAAGACGCTCGGCTTACCGGAAGAGACAGCGCGACTCCTGACCCTGCAAACCGCCTTAGGGGCGGCACGGATGGCGCTCGAGAGCAGTGACGCCTTGGCGATCCTGCGCGGCAAGGTCACCTCACCGGGTGGTACGACCGAACGTGCCGTCGCGGTACTCGAAGAAGGTGATATTCGCTCGCTGTTCCAGCGGGCGCTGGCGGCGGCGCGCGACCGCTCCATCGAAATCTCTGCCGACCTGGGAGCACGATGATGGGCGACAGCTATCTCACCCAACCGGCGGTGTTTCTCGTTCAAGTCCTGTTCGGGCTCTATGCTGCGCTGGTCGTCTTGCGATTCCTGCTCCAGTTGGTGCGCGCGGATTTCTACAATCCGCTCTCCCAGTTCATCGTCAGGGCGACCAAACCGCTGCTCAACCCGTTGCGTCGCTTTATCCCGGGCGTCTCCGGTATGGATATCGCTGCGCTGGTGCTGGCGTGGTTCGTTCTGGCCGTAGAGCAGCTGGTCATACTGGGCCTGGCGGGCGTTGGTCTTCAGCCGCTGGCCGCCGCGCTCCTGGCGATCCCGGAACTGATCTCGCTGATCATCAATATCTTCCTGTTCGCCATCCTGATCCAGGTGATCATCAGCTGGATCAACCCAGGAAGCTACAATCCGGCGATCAGCCTGATCCACAGTCTGACGGAACCGATTCTCGGTTCTGTGCGTCGCCGCATGCCCGAGATGGGCGGACTGGATCTATCACCCATGGTGGTGATGGTTGGACTGGTGGTGCTGGAGATGCTGCTTGTGCCACCACTCAAGGATCTCATTGCGCAAATGATGTAATGTTCGAAGTGATCTCAGCCCATGTTTAGGCTACCGCCACCGGTTCAGCAGCACTACGCTGTCCGCTGCGCGGCCATTGCCGCACCGCCTGCAGTATACTGATGGCGCCAAGAATGCTGAGCACCGCTCTCCCACGTTTGCTGCAGGCCTGATGTCAGAGACCAGACTACTCGACGAACTCGAGGCCTTCCGCGCCTGGACGCGCTCGCAGATTCGTCTGCTCCAGCAGCTGCAGCCCTGGTTGAGGCAACAGGGGCTGTATGCGCCAGAGATCAAACACGCAATCGAGCGCGCCCTGCAAAGCCTGCGTGATGACCGACTCACGGTGGTGGTGGCCGGTGAGCTTTCGCGGGGTAAGACCGAGCTGATCAATGCGTTGTTCTTCGCTAGCTTGGGCTGCAGACTGCTGCCTACAGACGCCGGACGCACTACGATGTGCCCGACCGAGATCTACTGTGACCTGGATGCGCCGCCGCAGTTAAGGCTGTTGCCAATCGCGACTCGTGCGAACGACAGCGCGTTGGCCGATCTGCGCGATCATTCCGAGCATTGGCAGGTATTCGATCTCGATCTCGAGGATCCGGAGATGTTTACCCAACGTCTGCAGATGCTGACCGAGGTGCAACAGGTCCCGCGACAAGAGGCCGAGGCGTTGGGGCTGTTGCCGCCGCTCGAAGATGGTACGCCCGAACTGGTAAGCATCCCATGTTGGCGCCTGGCACTGATCAATATCCATCACCCAGTCCTCGCCAAGGGTCTGCGCATCGTGGATACGCCCGGTTTGAACGCCATAGGAAGCGAACCGGAGCTTACTTACGAGATTCTGCCGGCAGCCCAGGCGGTACTCTTCGTACTCGCCGCCGATACCGGGCTGACCCAATCCGACCTTCAGATCTGGCATCGCTTCATCCAGCGGCCCGACCAACAGCGTGGCCGCGGGGTCATGGTAGTGCTCAACAAGATCGACACCCTTTGGGACGAGTTACGCCCCCCGCAGCAGATTAGCGAGAGCATCGACAAGCAGTGCCGGAGCGTATCTCAGAGCCTGCAAGTCGCCCGAGAACGCGTATTTGCGATATCTGCGCAAAAGGCACTGGTCGCACGTATCAGAGAGGATCGCAGCCTTGCGGATCGCAGCGGTATCGACCACCTGGAACATTATCTGGGTCGGGTGATTACCGTGAACCGGACCGAACTCGTCCAGCAGGAATACTCCACGCGGGTCTGCGAGGCGATTGATATGCTGGTGTCGATTATCCGGGCCCGCTTGCAGCGCAACGAACAGCAACGCGCAACATTACGAGAACTCGCCGACCAGAGCGATGATGCTATCGAACAGAAACTGATGGCCGCCCAGGCCGACCATAGGAATTATCAGCGCAGCCTCGAGGCCTACAAACACAGTCTGACGAGCTTTGGGCAACATGCGCGGATCATGTTGGATGCGTTGGACCCACGCAACCTAGATCAGACGTTGGACGCTATCCGCGAATCCATGACCGGGGCCTGGACGACCTATGGGCTCAAGGATGCCATGGGCAGGTTGTTCGAACAGATAAGCGACCGCATCGACATGGCTGGTGAACAGACCCGGGCAATGCGACGGCTGCTGCGCGCCACCCATCAGCGTTTCCGGTCAGAGCACCACTTTAAACTGCCAAGGCCCTCGATGTTCTCCATCGTCCGGTACCAAGTCGAACTCAGCCTCCTCGACCAGGAGGCGCAGGTATTCAGGAAAAGCGCGCGGACTGCGCTAATGGAACAACACTTTGTAACAAAAAGGTACTTCGCCACTATCGTAAGCCGCGCGCGACGGATCCTGCGCATGGCTCACGAGGATGCACAGCACTGGAGCGAGACGGTACTGGCGCCGCTATCCAGCG
Source organism: Chromatiaceae bacterium (assembly GCA_050121305.1). GTDB lineage: Bacteria > Pseudomonadota > Gammaproteobacteria > Chromatiales > Chromatiaceae > Thiosocius. The sequence goes on along the minus strand of JASFJQ010000281.1, from coordinate 378 downwards.
AGATCAAGGAAGACCGTGATGCGCTCGCGCAGCAGATCAAGGACGTTCGTCAGGCGGCGGATTCACGTCGAACCATTCAACAGCGTATCGCCGCACTGAAACGCGAGAACTCCAGGCTGCAAGCGCAGTTGACCTCGATAGATAAATTCCGCAACCTGCTGAGCGGGGATACGGCCAGCCCAACGACCGTCGCCCGCGCACTGGGATGAGCGCGGTTTCCCGCTGCAGGTGTCTCCGATGGCCAGACTACACACTGTTACGGCCGACTCTGGGCTATATTGTTGCTTAAAGATCGGGCAAGAACATAAACCACGCAGGAGGAACCATCGATGCATATCCTGGTCAAGTCGCTCTGCTCGCTTGCCCTGCTTCTACCAT
>JASFJQ010000280.1:0-4096 GCA_050121305.1 Chromatiaceae bacterium | reverse complement strand
TATGGCAACATTCATTCTAGAAATTTGATCCCGGCTGTTTATAGTTCTTTCGCGAGACACCCTCAGTAGTCCCTCCGCTGTTTGCGGACGGGCGATCAGGGGAACTACAGGCCGCCACCCGCGCGTCGAATCGTTCCCCTGCCGCCTGCACCGCAGGTTAATGCTCTGCAAGAATCCTGCCGACCGTGTCGTAGCACCGCCGGACGACCCAAACTGTGACGCAGATCTCATTTGGATCATACAACAAAACCATGTTTGCCATTGAAAACAATCAGGAAGTTCCTACGCCGCCGGCGCCGGGTCCGATACATCCGGGAAATCAGGGTCGACCCTCTCGATCCGGATGGGCATAGTCGTCACAGTGAGTATGTCGGGCAGGCACGACGGTTCGGGCGCAGCCGCCCGGGCGAGGCACATGCCGCGACCGTCGGTCAACGCAGATTCAGGCTCCCGACTCTTTAGCGTCGGGTCGCTCGATCTTCCAGCGCTTGATGCGTGACGCCAGCGTGGTCGGCTTGACGCCGAGTATCTCGGCCGCGCCGCCGGGGCCGAACACCTTGCCCCCGCTCTTCTCGAGCGCGTGCCGGATCGAGGCGCGGTCCCGATCGCGCTTCTGCTGCTCGGTGAGGATCGCAGCCGCATCCGACGCAGGCGTGGCGGTTGCCAGCGGCGGCCGCTCCGTCTGGGGAAGCTCGAGGCGCAGCTGCCTGCCGCGCGAGATGATCGCCGCGCGTTCCAGCACGTTCTCCAGTTCGCGCACATTGCCCGGCCAATCATAGGCCTGCAGGCGATGCATATCGCCTTCGGTGAGGCGTAGCTCCTCACGCCCGAGTCGACGACAGGCATTGCGCAGAAAATGGGGCGCCAACAGTGGAATATCCTCGGGCCGCTCGCGCAGCGGCACCGAGGTGATCGGAAACACGTTCAGTCGAAAATAGAGGTCCTCGCGGAATCGCCCGGCCGCTACCTCGTCGCGGAGTGTCCGGTTGGTCGCCGCAATGATGCGCACGTCGACGTTCAGCGTCCGATCGCCACCGACGCGCTCGAATTGCCCCTCCTGCAGGACACGCAGGAGTTTGCTCTGCAGCTCCAGGGGTATTTCGCCGACCTCGTCGAGAAACAATGTGCCGCCGTCCGCCAGTTCGAAGCGCCCGGCGCGGTCCCGCATGGCACCGGTAAAGGCCCCCCGGACGTGTCCGAAGAACTCGCTCTCGAACAGCTCGCGCGGCACGGCGCCGCAGTTGACCCGAATCAACGGCCGTGAGCTGCGGCCGCTGCTCTGGTGTATCGCACGGGCAATCAGCTCCTTGCCGGTCCCGGACTCGCCGGAGATCAGCACCGCGGCATCGGTCGGTGCCACCATCTCGATCTTATTGATGGTCTTGCGCAGGGCCTCGCTGCGGCCGACGATCTCCTGGTAGTTGTACTCCTCCTGGATCTCTTCCTGCAGGTAGGCGTTCTCCAGTTCGAGCCGCTGTTTGAGTCTCTCCAGCTCATCGAGCGCCTGACGCAGCTGCTGCTCGGTCTCACGACGTTCGCTGATGTCGCGGAAAACCACCACGGCACCGACCAGGTCGCCGTTATGCCGGATCGGTGTACTGGTGTACTCGACCGGGATAGCACTGCCATCCTTGCGCCAGAAGATCTCATCCTCGACCTTGTGCACTGTGCCGTCCCTGAACGCCGCATAGATGGGGCAGTCACAGGGCGGATAGGGACTGCCGTCGGCCCGGGTGTGGTGCAACATCCGGTGCATGTTCTCGCCGATAAGCTCGTCGGCCGTGTAGCCCAGGATCCGCTGCGCGGCCGGGTTCACGAAGGTGGTCGAGCCGTCCGTGCTGACGCCATAGATTCCCTCACCCGCGGCCTGCAGTATCAATCTGTTCTCTTGCTCAATCTCCTCGAACAGGCGCTCGACGCGGCGCCACTCAGAGAGTCCGCGGCGGACGAACTCGTTCGCCTCAGCGGCGGCCTGCCTGTGCTGCTGCTGGTCGATATCCCGTACCGCGACCAGCATGGCGATGCCCTGGGCGGTGGACACGCGCACCGCGCGCCATTCGACCTGTCTGATCCGACCGTCGAGACCGCAACACGGAAGTGCATCGCTCCAGGCCTGGCCCTTTTCCAGCACCGCCTCGGTAAAGACGATCAGATCGGCGGCCTGCTCGCCCACCAGTCGACGCGGTGACAACGAGACCACGTCCTCCGCATCGCAGGCGACCAGCTCGCGCAATGCGGCATTGGCGAGCAGCACGCGGTCAGCGTAGGGATCGATCAGCATCTGCGGCTCAGGGGCCAGCTCGAACAACTCCTCGGCCGGCGGCGACACGGGCCAGGGCGCGGTTGACGGGGGAGACAACCGCCATGCGAGCGTGTCTTCAATGCCCGTCACCAGCGGCCTCTACGCATTTGCGTTGTGAGCGCTACGCAAATGCAGAGACTACGCATTTGCGTGGCATCGACCGGTCCATTCATTGCGTCTTTTTCTCTTTATAATTCAGTTATTTAGAAGGATATCGTTGATTTGGCACAATGCCTGCAACATCGAGGGCGGCCGATCGCGAAACGCGACAGCTGAATCTCGTAGTGCGATCGCTCTGCACTGTTGTGGTGCGAAAGTCTCAACGAAGGGCGCCTCCTTGCGCCGAATTCGATCCCTCAAGGCGTTAAACACACGGCAGCGTGCACGCCGGGGTATCTACGAGCAGGGGGCGTGCCAGATCCAATGCGACCGTGGGTGCCAATGACCACGACCGCCGTCTTGCAACGCTGGATTAGGGGAAAGCAATGTCGTTTAAAAGTCTGGGAAATCCCTTCGACGGGGAATCGGACCTGACCCACGGACCGGGTTGTTCTTGTCCCATCTGCGTCTTCGCGCGCGACCAGGCGCAGGCGGAGTACGAATGCTCTGAAACAGAGCTCACCGCCAAACTGGAGAAGGCCGTCTTCGAGGGATCGGATCGGCCGGAACGTCGTCTCACGGCGGAGCGCGGGTCGCAGGCGGCCGCCTCGTCGACGGACGCGAATCAGCTGAGCTCGTCGGAAGACGTGATGGACCGCGTGATCGAGAGCGCAGTGGTGCGTTCGGTCTTCGGTCACCACGAGGCAAGCCGCCGCGAGTTCATGCGGATGATCGGTGGCGGCACCATGGCCGCGCTGTTCGCCACATTTTTCCCGATGGAGGCCGCGAAGGCCGCGATCAAGGAGACGCTGGGCAAGCCGGAAAAGAGCAAGCTGAAGATCGGCTTCGTGCCCATCACCTGCGCGACGCCGATCATTATGTCGCACCCGATGGGCTTCTATTCGAAATATGGTCTCGATGTCGATGTGATCAAGACCGCTGGCTGGGCAGTGGCGCGCGACAAGTCGCTGGCCGGCGAGTATGACGCATCACACATGCTGACGCCGATGCCGCTGGCGATCTCGATGGGCGCCGGGTCTACCGCCACCCCGTTCCGTATGCCGCTGGTCGAGAACATCAACGGCCAGGCGATCGTGCTGCATGTCAAACACAAGGACAAACGTGACCCCAAGATGTGGAAGGGGTTCAAGTTCGGCGTGCCGTTCGACTACTCCATGCACAACTTCCTGCTGCGCTACTATGTCGCCGAATTCGGACTCGACCCCGACACCGACATCCAGATCCGGGTCGTGCCGCCGCCGGAGATGGTCGCCAACCTGCGCGCCGGAAATCTCGACGGCTATCTGTCACCCGATCCGTTCAACCAGCGCGCGGTGTGGGAGAAAGTCGGCTTCCTGCATATCCTCACCAAGGACATCTGGGAGGGCCACCCCTGTTGCGCCTTCGCCTGCTCGGAGAAGTTCACCACCGAGTTGCCGAACACCTACGGTGCGCTGATGAAGGCCATCGTCGATGCCACCGCATATTCACAGAAGGCGGAAAACCGGCTCGAGATCTCGAAGGCCATCGCGCCCAAGAACTATCTGAACCAGCCGGAGGCGGTGATCGCGCAGGTGTTGACCGGCAAGTACGCCGACGGCCTCGGCAACGTCAAGAACGATCCCGATCGAATCGATTTCGACCCCTTCCCGTGGCACTCCATGGGCGTGTGGATCCTCACGCAGATGAAGCGTT
>JASFJQ010000279.1:0-4096 GCA_050121305.1 Chromatiaceae bacterium | reverse complement strand
AGCCGGTGGTCGAGATCGTCGTCAATCAGGCGGGGTACTACGGCATACCGCGGCGTGAGGCCTACCGACGGGCCGAGGTCTCGCTAAAGCGGCTGGACCTATGGCAGAAGCGCGAGGTCCAGGCGCGTGAACTCTCCGGTGGCATGAAGCGCCGCCTGATGATCGCGCGGGCCCTGGTGCATGAACCTCGGCTGCTGATCCTCGACGAGCCGACCGCCGGGGTCGACATCGAGATCCGTCGCGCGATGTGGGAATTCCTGCGAGACATCAATCGGCGCGGCACGACCATCATCCTGACCACGCACTATCTCGAAGAGGCGGAGAGCCTGTGCCGCCATATCGCGATCATCAACCACGGCAGGATCGCCGAACGGGCCGGGATGAACGAACTGCTGCGCCGCCTGCACACCGAGACCTTTGTGCTCGATGTCCGCGACGAGGTCACGGAGCGTCTCGAGCTCCCGGGTTTCTCGATTCAACGGCTGGACAGCACCACCCTCGAGGTCTCCGTGACCCGGGAACGCGGCTTGAACCCACTGTTCCAATTGCTCAACGAACGCGGCATCGAGGTACTCAGCCTGCGCAACAAGCAGAACCGCCTGGAGCAGTTGTTCATCGACCTGGTGAAGAGCGGTGTGGACGCCGGGGAGCGCGCCGCGTGACCCGGACATCGGTCTATTGGACCGCCTTCAAGACCATCCTCACCAAGGAGATCCTGCGCTTCGCGCGCATCTGGGTACAGACGGTGCTGCCGCCGGCGATCACGATGGCGCTCTATTTCATCATCTTCGGTAAATTGATCGGCGCGCAGATCGGCGACATGGAGGGTTTCAGCTATGTCGATTTTATCGTCCCCGGGCTGATACTGATGTCGGTGATATCGAACAGCTATGCGAATGTCGTCTCGAGTTTTTACAGCAGCAAGTTCCAGCACAATATCGAAGAGCTGCTGATTGCCCCGCTGCCGAATTTCATCATCCTGGCCGGCTATGTCGCCGGCGGGGTGGCGCGCGGGGTCGTGGTCGGTGTGGTGGTGACCGCGGTATCGCTGTTCTTTACCGAGCTGAATGTGCACAGTTATCTGGTGACCCTGGCGGTATTCGTGCTCACCTCGATCCTGTTCGCCACGGCCGGTTTCATCAACGCCGTGTACGCCAACAGCTTCGATGATATTTCGATCGTGCCGACCTTCGTGCTCACGCCGCTGACCTATCTTGGCGGTGTGTTCTATTCGATCAGCATGCTTCCGGAATTCTGGCAGCGGGCGTCGCTGATCAATCCGGTACTCTATATGGTCAATGCGTTTCGCTATGGCCTGCTGGGAGTGAGCGACATCGCCATGTGGCAGGCGTTCATCATCATCTTCGGTTTCATCCTCGCCCTCGGCAGCTTTGCGATGTGGCTGCTGGCCCGCGGTGTGGGTATCAAGACCTGATGGGCGCAACCCCCGTGCAGTCGAACAGACGTGCGCAATGGTCCTGGGCACTGTATGACTGGGCCAACTCCGCATTCGCGACGACGGTGATGGCGGGCTTTTTTCCGGTGTTCTTCAAGTCCTACTGGGCGACCGGGATGTCGGCGACCGAGAGCACCGTGCGTCTGGGCACCGCCAATGCGCTGGCCTCGCTGCTGGTAGTGCTGCTGGCGCCGCTGCTGGGGGTGGTCGCCGACCGCAGCGGCCACAAGAAAGGTCTGCTGTTGCTGTTCGCGATGCTGGGCGCGCTGATGAGCGCGGGTCTGTTCCTGGTCGCCGAGGGCTACTGGCTGGTGGCCGCCGGCATGTATGTGCTCGGCGTCATCGGATTCGCCGGCGGCAACGTCACCTACGACGCGATGCTGGTGGATGTCGCCCAAAAGGGCGAGCTGGAGCGGGTCTCGGCGCTGGGCTTTGCGTTGGGCTACCTGGGCGGTGGCCTGTTATTCGCGGTGAATGTGCTGATGGTGCTCTACCCCGAGACCTTCGGCCTGAGCGGCAAATCCGAGGCAGTGCGCCTGGCGTTTCTGATGGTCGCGGTGTGGTGGGCCGTGTTTTCGCTGCCGGTGGTGTTGTTCGTGCACGAGGTCCCGCGTCCGCGGGGACAGGTCTCGCCACGGGGTATGGGCATCGCCCTGCGCGAGCTGCGTGAGACCTGGCGGCTGCTGCGGCGCCTGCGCATGGCGTTTCTGTTCCTGCTCGCGTACTGGTGCTACATCGACGGGGTGGACACCATTGTCCGCATGGCGGTCGACTATGGTCTGTCGCTCGGTTTCGCCGCCGAGAGCCTCCTGACCGCGCTGCTGATCACCCAGTTCGTCGGCTTCCCGGCAGCGCTCGCGTTCGGTTGGATTGGCGATCGCATCGGTGCCAAGCGGGCGATCTGGCTTACCCTGCTGGTCTATGTGTTGGCGGTGTTCTGGGCCTGGCGAATGACCGCGAGCTGGGAGTTCTACGGGCTTGCCGTGGTGATCGGGCTGGTCCAGGGCGGCATCCAGTCGATGAGCCGTGCCCTGTACGCCCGCCTGATCCCGGCGGAACATGCCGGTCGTCTGTTTGGTCTCTACAACATGATGGGAAAGTTTGCGGCCGTGGTCGGCCCATTGCTGGTGGGCTGGGTCGCCGTGCTTACGGACAGTGCCCGCACCGGCATCCTGAGCGTACTGATCCTGTTCATGGCCGGTGGCTGGTTGCTGGCCAAGGTGGATGTGGCAGTGGGTGAGCGCGAGGCCGAGGCGGCGGGGGTTTGAATGGCGTACCTATTGGTCGGTCTGTTACTGGTTGCGGCGGTGGTACTGCCCCAGTACTGGGTGCAGCGCGTGCTGGCGCGCTACAACCGACAACCGGAGAAGAACTTTCCGGGTACCGGCGGTGAACTGGCCCGCCACCTGTTGGCGCGCTTCAATCTCGACGATGTCGGTGTCGAGCGCACCGATATTGGTGATCACTATGATCCTGCGACGCGCTGCGTGCGCCTCACCCCGGACAAATTCGACGGTAAGACCCTGACCGCCATCACCGTTGCCGCGCACGAGTGTGGCCACGCGCTACAGCACGCCGGTGCTGAACCACTGTTTGCTCTGCGCTCGCGTCTTGCCGCCTCGTCGGTGTGGGCGGCGCGTATCGGCTCCTTTCTGCTGTTCGCCGCACCGCTGCTCGCGCTATTGGCGCATGCCCCGTCGCCGGCCCTGTTGAGCGTGCTCGGCGGTTTCCTGATCATGGGCTTCGGCGTGGTCGTCCAGTTGGTCACCCTACCGGTCGAGCTGGATGCCAGTTTTCGTAAGGCACTCCCGGTGCTGGAGGCAGGTTATCTGGAGGCGGAACAGGTCCCTGCGGCACGCCGCATCCTGCGCGCCGCGGCCTGGACCTATGTCGCCGCGTCGCTGGCCAGTCTGCTGAACTTCTGGCGCTGGTTGGCGGTGCTGCGGCGCTAGCCTGCACACTTCACCGTTTTTCGTAACGAGGGCGCCAAGACGCCGCTATGGCGGGGTGCACGGATTGGAAGGCGGTGGCAGTGTGTCATTCCTGAGTGCGCCCTCACATGCTGAACTTCCCTCTTAACGTCAATGAGTTGCTCATCCGCCGCCTGCCGGCCGGTGAGATTTTCGGGCTAGTCTCTTCGTGAAATGGCCAGGCCATGCCCTCCAGACGCTAACCTGATTTGATTCGCTTCCAGCGATTTTCGCGTCAAGCGGTCAAGTTCGACAGGCCGCTACGCGTCGTCGCGTACGGCTCCGCCCGCCAATTTTTTCGCCCTCGCGTCCTTCCCCTCATCGTCAAAAGACTGACGGCTTCGCCTGAGCCTTTTTTAACCCACTGAAAATATTAAATTATTTTCGGCTTTCTCGCCTGGCACAGGGTTTGCAAATCCGGGTGCAGCACGGTTGTGGCCGTCGACATAGGTAGCAGGGCAGAGGATGACATCCATGGCAGACGAGAAAGACATTGCAGGCGACGCCCCGGGCGGCGGCAAAAAGAGACTGATGATCATCATCGCTGCCGGGGTCCTGTTGCTCTCCCTCGGTGCCGGCGTGGCTGCCTATTTTTTACTTGGCGACACCGAGCAGGCGGGCGTCGAAGGCGAAGCGGACGGAAGCGAGATGGCCGAGATCGAAGAGGGCG
>JASFJQ010000278.1:0-4111 GCA_050121305.1 Chromatiaceae bacterium | reverse complement strand
TCCCGGCGCGTATGGACAGCGAAGGTCTGCTTGCGCTCCCGGGCATGCAAGACATGCAGGGGAGATCAGTGCTTATCCTGCGCGGCAATGGCGGACGTGAGCACTTGGCGGACACCTTGCGTCAGCGAGGCGCCGAGGTCGTCCAGGTGGAGGTGTACCGTCGGCAGACTCCACAGCGCAACGCGGCCGCGGCGAGCCTGGTGCAAAACTGGGAACAGCTCGTAGACGTGGTGTTGGCGAGCAGCAACGCCATTTTGGACAATTTATTCACGATGCTGGGTGAGACAGGCGCGCCAAAGCTCTGCAAAACGCCTCTGGTGGTCGTTAGCCAACGCATGGCGGCACATGCCGTGGAACGCGGCTGCGAGATGGTTGATGTCGCAAACTCGGCCCGCGATGAGGACGTTTTGGTCGCCTTGTGCGAGACGAGCCAGGATGTCGCCTGAGCAAGATTCGGTAGGCCAGCAGATGACGCATGAAGAACCAAGGCCGGGCATCGTGATCGACGTAACACCGGATCAGGAGGCCACAGCCGCTGAACCTGCGGAGCCCGCAACGGGCACGCCGACCGATGAGGCTACCAAGATGAGCAGGGGCAGGAATCTGGCGTTGATTCTGGCAACGGTGGCGCTGCTGGCGGTCGTCGCGGCTGGCGGCTATGGCTATCGCTACTGGTCGAATCTGCGGCTGGATATCGCGCGGCTGGATTCGCAACTGCGGGAGGCACGCGAGCAACAACAGGAATTGCAGCAGGCCTTGGCCGGCGCGGCCGATGCGATCGGCACTCAGGCCGATACCCTGAACGAACAGCGCGCGGTGTTGGCCCGACAGCAGATCGCCGCAGAAGAGGCACGCGGCGCCTTCACCGCGCAGGAACAGCGCCTCGCAGAACAGGGGCTGCGCCTGCAGCAGCGGGAGGCCGAGCTGCGGGCACTCGTCGCCGACGTCCACCATCGGGTCGGCGGTTCCGGGACGCAGTGGATGATCGCCGAGTCTGAGTATCTGCTGCGTACCGCCAACAATCGACTGAGCCTTTCGCGCGATGTGGCGACCGCGGGTGTTGCCCTCGAATTGGCCGACCAGCGCCTGCGCGACACCCTGGATCCGGGCTGGGCCGACGTGCGCGCACAGATTGCGAGCGACATCGCCGCGCTGAACACCCTCGAGACACCCGACGTCGCCGGCATCTCTGCCCAGTTGTCGGCCTTGGTCGCGCAGGTTCCACAACTCAGGGTTGCAGCATCATCCATAGCTCGGGAGCGCGAGTTACCAGAGCCGGGGGCAGGTGCGCCTGGTACGCGCACTGTGGAGACCCTGCTCGACGACCTTTGGTCCGGGTTCAAGGACACGGTGCGCATCCGCGTGCACGACCAACCGATTCAGGCAATGATCGCCCCACAGCAACATTTCTTCCTGTACGAAAATCTCAAGCTGCGCCTCGAGATAGCGCGCCTGGGGCTCGCCCGTCATGACCCGCGGCTGTTTCGCGACAACCTGGCCACGGCATCCGACTGGCTGCGGCGGTATTTCGACCCAAACGATGCAGCCGTGGCGGCCATGAAACAGGAAGTCGACGCGCTGGGCGACATTGATATCGCCCCTGAGTTACCGGACATCAGTGGGTCGCTGCGCGCCCTGATTGCGCGGGACCAGCTGATGCAGGACGCGGCGGCGAACGCGCTCGAGACGCCATGAGGTCGCTGCTGAAGCTATGGCTGTTCGTGCTCGCCGGCGCCGGGATCGGCATCGTCCTCACCCGCGATAGCGGCTATGTGCTGTTGGCGTTCGGCAACTATACCGTCGAGATGAGCCTGGCCCTGCTGCTGCTCTTGCTCGCGACGCTGTTTGGTACCCTCTATCTCGGCATTCGTCTGAGCGTTCGCACCCTACATCTGCCAACGGACGTGCGCGACTGGCGGCACGAGCGCGGTGCGCGGCTGGCCCATCAGGCCTTGACCAGTGGCCTGCTGGAGATGTCCGAAGGGAACTGGCGCAGCGCAGAAAAGCACCTCGTTCGGTGCGCCAGACATGCCGAGACACCCTTGCTGAATTACCTCGCGGCTGCGCGGGCGGCACAGCTCCAGGGCGCACACGATCGGCGTGACACCTATATCGATCTGGCGCATGAGACCATGCCGTCTGCCGATGTCGCCGTCCATCTGACGCAGGCCGAGCTGCAGTTGGCCTCCCAGCAGCTGGAACAGGCACTGGCGACCCTTAAACGCCTGCGCGGCGTCGCGCCCAGACACGTCTATGTGCTGCGCCTGCTGCGCCGCTTGTACGAACAATTGGGCGACTGGGAACACCTGCGCGAGCTCTTGCCGGAACTGCGCCGGCGCAGGGTTGAACAGGAGGACGACCTGAAGCTGTTGGAGGCGCGAACGCATCGCGCCTTGCTGGAGCGGGCCTTCTTGTCGGCCGATGCCCGCCGCCTCGGCATGGCATGGGCGGAGGTGCCCCGGGCCTTGCGCGAGCAGCCGCAGATCCTCGGCGACTACAGTGGCTACCTGCAGGAACTCGGCCGGGACGCCGAGGCGGAGGCGCTGCTGCGCGGGGCCATGCGCAAACACTGGGACAGTGGCCTGGTGGAGACCTATGGCCTGCTCGAGACGGCAGACCCGGGTAAACAACTGTCGTACATGGAACAACGGTTGACCGATCACCCCGATGACCCGGTCCTGTTGCTCACCCTGGGCAGGCTAAGCCTGCGGGCGAAATTATGGGGCAAGGCGCGCGGCTACCTCGAGGCCTGCATCGGCCGCAATGGCCCCCCGCAGGCCTATCGGGAACTCGGGCAGCTGTTGGAACGCATGCACCAGCCGGAGCAGGCGATCGAGGTCTATCGACAGGGCCTGTCGGGTAGCGGCGGGCCCGACCCCGTGCCGCTGCCGCAGGATATCGGCAATCTACAGGACAAACGGGCGATGCTGGGCGAACAGGTGCAACAGCCTGCGCGGTCGCAACCCGAACCCTCGTCGATCTGAGCTGGTGAGTTACCGGCTAGCCTGACTGTCGTCCGCGTAGTCAAAGGAATCGTAGTGCATCTGTCGGTCTGTCATCCCGGCGGCCCGGAAGGCCGTGCGCGCGGCGGACACCATCGGCGGCGGACCCGCCATGTACAGATCGAAACCGGACAGGTCAGGGAAATCCTCCAAGACCGCCTCGTGAACCCAGCCCGTGCGGCCCTGCCAGTCGGCATCCGGCTCGGACAATACGGGCACGAAGGAGAAGTTCGAGTGATCGCGGAGCCATGACTGCGGCAGTTCCGGCATATACAGATCCCGCTGCGCACGCACACCCCAAAACAGATGCATCGGGCGCTGGATACCCGCTTCGAAGGCGTGCTCGATCTGCCCCTTGAGCGGCGCGAAGCCGGTGCCGCCGCCCATGAAGATCATCGGCCGGTCCGAGTCCTCATCCAGCGTGAAGGTGCCCAGCGGCGCCTGGATGCGCATGATAGTGCGCTCCTTCATCTGGTTGAACACCCAGTCGGTGAACTTCCCGCCGTCGACATGGCGGATATGCAGTTCGATATACTCGTCGTCATGCGGCGCATTTGCGATCGAGAACGCGCGCCGGCGGCCGTCGGCGAGCAGAAAATCCAGATACTGGCCGGCGCGGAACTGCAGGCGCTGGCCTTCCGGCAGCTTTAGCAGTAGGCGCACAACATCATGGGACAGATGATCTACCGCGTGCACGCGGCAGGGCAGCAGCCTGACCTCGATGTCGGCGGCAGTCTCCACCTCGCGTGCCGCAATGGTCAGGTCGCTGGCCGCAAACCCCTGGCAGGGCAGACATTTGCCGGCCCCTGCCTCCTCCAAGGCGGGCGGAGAGCCGTGGTATACGACCTCACCGGACACCAGGTCCGCGGCACAGGCACCACAGCGCCCGTTGCGGCAGCCATAGGGGAGGCCGATGTCCTGGCGAATGGCCGCCTCCAAAATGGTCTCGTCTTCTTCGACCTCGAAACGATGGCCGCTGGCCCTGACGGTAACGGTAAAAGTCATGATTTCCTGGTACTTTGCCTGCGTACCTTGTTGATTTTGCGTGATTTCGGAGGGCAATAAAACCGTGGGGTGGGCGTGCTAATCGTCGGCTGCGGCGACGTTGG
>JASFJQ010000277.1:0-4121 GCA_050121305.1 Chromatiaceae bacterium | reverse complement strand
CAGCTGCGACACAACTTTCGGGCCGCCCTGACTGGCATCAATGCGCGCCGCGCGGAGCAGTTCCCCGACGACGACCAGCTGCAGGCGCTGCGCGAGCAGGCGCGCCAGGTGCGCGCCAATTCCCTGGTCGGCCAGCCGGACCTGCTGGAGCGACTCGAGGCGAAACTCATCGCCAACGGTATCCAGGTGCACTGGGCGGAGACCCCGGAGCAGGCAAACGCCATCATTCAAGAGATCCTCGCCGCAGCAGGGGCGAAGACCGTGGTCAAGGGCAAGTCCATGGTCTCGGAAGAGACCGGGCTCAACGACTACCTCGAACAGCACGGCATCGAGGTGATCGAATCGGACCTTGGCGAGTACATCATCCAGCTGGCGAAAGAACCACCATCGCACATCGTCGCCCCAGCGATCCACAAGAACCGTCGTGAGGTGGCGGCGCTGTTCCGCCAGTTCCATCCCGAGATCCCGTACACGGAGGACATCGACGAACTGACCCAGAGCGCACGCGAGATCCTGCGCAGCAAATTCGCGAATGCCGATGCCGGCATCTCCGGCGTGAACTTCGCGGTGGCCGAGACCGGCACCCTGTGCCTGGTGGAGAACGAGGGCAACGGTCGGCTCAGTACGACGGCACCGCGGCTGCATATCGCGATCACGGGCGTCGAGAAGGTGGTCGAGCGGCTGTCGGACGTCCCGCCGCTGCTCGAGATCCTCACGAAGTCGGCGACCGGCCAACCGATCACCACCTACTTCAATATGATCAGCCGACCGCGTCAGCCCGGTGAACTCGACGGCCCAGAGGCGGTACACCTGGTCCTGCTCGACAACGGCCGCTCGCGCATCCGGGTCGACGAAGAGCTTCTCGACACGCTGCGCTGCATCCGCTGCGGCGCCTGCATCAACCACTGCCCGGTCTATGTCCAGCTGGGCGGCCACGCCTACGGCACCGTATACCCGGGACCGATCGGCCTGGCCCTGGAGCCGCAACGCATCGGACTGGACAAGGCCGGCAGCCTGACCTCTGCCTGCACCCTGTGCGGCGCCTGCGGCGAGGTCTGTCCGGTCAAGATCCCACTGCCCAAGCTGATCAATCGGCTGCGCGCGGAGTCCGTACAGGCGCACCACAGTGCGACGCCGCTCGCGGGGCGCGGCAGCCTGCGCAAACCCGGCGAGGCCGTGGTGTGGCGCCTATGGCAGCAGCTGAACAGCCACCCGCGCCTGTACCGGCTGTTCACCGTGGCCGCGACTCGCCTGCGCTGGCTGACGCCGAACCGACTGGGCGGCTGGACGCGTTACCGCAGCGCACCGCGACCGGCCGCCCGCAGCCTGCGCGAACTGGCCCGACGCGAGGGCTTTGCGGATGGATGACGCACGCCAGAATATCCTCGCCCGCCTGCGCGCCAATCGTGTCCAGGCGACGCCGGTCCCGGCGGTCTATGCCAAGCCCCTGGGCTGGGACCGTGAACGGCGAATCGCCGAGTTCACCCGCTGCATGCAGGCGGTGCGTGGCGAGGTCCATCGGATCGCTCGGTCGGACTGGGTCGCCTGGATCAACCGCGAGATGAGCGCGCGCGGTCTGCATCGGCCACTGGTAGGGCGCAGCGCCATCGCGGAGCAGTTCGCGGCCGGTGCAGCGGCGGCGGGATTCGAACTGACGCGCTATGACAGGCCGATCGAGGCCTGGAAGCAGGACCTGTTCGAACAGATCGATTTTGCCGTGACCGGCACCGTCGCCGGACTCGCCGAGACGGGCACCCTGGTCCTCTGGCCCGATGCAGACGAACCCAGGCTGATGTCCCTGGTGCCGCCATTGCATATCGCCATCCTCGAGGCCGATCGGCTGTATGAAAATTTTGCCGAGCTGATCCGGGCGCAGGACTGGGCCTCGGGTATGCCGACCAATGCGCTGTTGATCTCCGGACCGTCGAAGACCGCCGATATCGAGCAGACCCTGGCCTTCGGGATCCACGGACCCAAGGCGCTGATTACGCTGATCATCGAATAGCCCGGCGCGCAGTCCGCGATCGACCCGATGATCAGGCCGCCGCCGAGGCGCCCCGCAGCGTGGGTGCGGGGCGGTCGTCGATCATGCCGTGCAGCGCCGCGGCGAACACGCTCAGGCCGAGCGCGGTCCACCATACGACCGCATAGCTGCCGGTCGACTCGAACATAAGGCCGCCCCACCAGGCACCGAGAAACGCCCCACACTGGTGGCCGAGGAAGACGACGCCGTACAGCGTGCCGAGATAGCGTGCCCCGAACAGATGACCGACCATACCGCTGGTCACCGGCACCGTGGCCAGCCAGAACACCCCGATCAGCGCCCCGAACACCAGCGCCGTGGTCTCGCTCAACGGGATCACCAGGAAGCCGCCGATCACCAGCGCGCGCAGGCCATACAGCCAACTCAGCACATATTTCTTGCGATAGCGATCGCCGAGCCAGCCAAACAGGATGGAACCAAGGATGTTGAACAGACCGATCAGGGCCAGTGCGTGGCCGGCCGTCGTCCGGTCCAGCCCCATGTCCACCGCGTACGCCGGCAGATGGGTCGCGATGAACGCAACATGGAATCCGCAGACGAAGAATCCCCCGATCAGCAACAGATAGCCGCGGTGACCGGCGGCAATGCGCAGCATCGCCATGAGGCCCTGGCCGCCCGTGTGTTGGCCAGCCTCCGGATCCGGCAGGAACAACGCGGCGAACAACATCAGCAGTGTGGTCCATGCGAGCGCCTCGAAGGCCCAGCCCCAGCCACCCTGGAGCAGCCAGTGATTGGCCAGTGGCACCATCAGAAACAGGCCGAATGAGCCAAGCCCGGTCACCACGCCGAACGCGCCGGCACGGCGCCGGGGGCTGACCACGCGCCCGACGGCCCCGAGCACCACGACATAGGTGGTCGCCGATTGCGCCACGCCGGTGAGCAGCCCCAGGACCAGGAGCAGACCGGGAGGGCCGCTCACCTGACTCATCAGCGACATCGCCAGCGCGTACAACAGCGCACCGCTGAAGACCACCTGGCGGGCGGAGAAGCGGTCCGCCAGATAGCCGGCCAGCGGCAGTCCGAGTACCAGGTTCTGGATCGCAATCGCGAGGCCGAAGCTCTCGCGGTCGATCCCCAGCACACATCCCAGCGGCTGCATGAAGATCCCGAAGGACTGCCGCAGCCCCATGCTGATGAGCACAATCAGACCGCCGGCGAGTACCACGACCACCGGATTTCTGCGCCAATGCGGCATCCGAGCTAGGGCGACTGCGCGTCGAGCGCCAAGTGCTTGCTGCGGATGAAGTCGGTGTGCGAGACGTAGACCAGATCGGCGAGCCGGCGGATCAACGCCTCCTCGTGATGATGCACCTGGCCGTCTGCACAGGCCACCTGCCAGAGCCCGCGCACCAGGTCCAGCTTCTGGCCGGCCGAAAAATTGCGGTTTATCTGGTCGATATGTCGGTGCAGCGAGACACTGGTATCCGACGAATCCCGCGCGACCGCGACCAGATCCGCGAGATCCTGCTCACCGAGCCCCCAGTCCCGGGCCAAGGCGGCCTTGATGCGGGCGATCTCGGGTTCCTCGAGCGCGTGGTCGGCCTTGGCCACCTCGATCAGCAGCACGGCGGCCGCGAGGTGCAGGGAGGCCTCGTCATCGACGCTCGGCGCCTGCTCGGTGAAGAATGTCTTGAGTCTGTCCAGCATGGCTTGAAATCGGTGTTTCGGATCGACCCTGAAGTATCCCCAAGCGACGCTGCCCGGCGACGCCCCGAGGCCTCAAGTTGGCGGTCCCGCGGTCGTTAGCCGAAAGATAGGGCATCGGCCCCCTCGCATCACCCCGAAGTTTACGGAGATTGGCCAGTGAAGAGGAACCTTCCCGTCAGCGACACAGCGAAGGCGGTCCCAGCGGACTGCGAGCTGGTGTCGGCGACCGACGCCAAGGGGGTGATTACGCATGTCAATCAGGCCTTTGTCGATATCAGCGGGTTTTCCGCCGAGGAACTGGAAGGGTCGAGCCACAACATCGTCCGTCACCCCGAGATGCCGCCAGCCGCGTTCGAGAATCTCTGGGCACAACTGAAGAAGGGCGAGTCCTGGATGGGGATCGTCAAGAATCGCACCAAGGATGGCGACT
>JASFJQ010000276.1:0-4125 GCA_050121305.1 Chromatiaceae bacterium | reverse complement strand
TGCGCATCTTCACGCACTGCCAGGTGGGTATGCAGCGTTACCGGCTCATCACCGGCGGGCAGCACATAGAAGGTCGACATCGGCGCCTCGATCTCGTAGCCGACACCGTTTACGTCCAGCAGCAGGAACGGCGGTTGCTTGCTGAGGATCTGGCCCCGCAGACGACCGATCATGACGCACCCTCGATCTGGCGCCGCGTGGCGTGGCTGTGCGCATGACATACTGCAACCGCCAGCGCGTCCGACTCGTCCAGCGCCAGGCTGCCCTGCATGCCGAGGATCACGCGCACCATGTGCTGTACCTGTTCCTTCTGCGCGCGACCGCTGCCGACCAGACCCTGTTTGACGGCCGCCGGCGTGTACTCGAATACCGGCAGGTCGAGCGTGACCACCGCGCTGATCGCGGCACCCCGCGCATGCCCGAGCTTGAGCGCCGACGAGGCATTGCGTGACACGAACACCTGTTCTATCGCGACCTCTTGCGGCTGCCAAGCGAGCAGCACCTCGCGGACGCCATGGAAAATCTCACCGAGCCGGTCGGGAAAGTCGCCGGAAAGGGTGCGTATGCAGCCAGAGCCGAGATGACGACTGTGCATGCCGTCGCTCTCGATGATGCCATAGCCGGTTATCCGTGAACCGGGATCGATGCCGAGTACCCGGGTCACACGCTGGCGTCCCAAGTCAGCTCAGGCCTCCAGGGCTTCCAGGATCTCCGGGGCGATGTCGGCATTGGAATAGACCTCCTGGACATCGTCCAGGTCCTCGAGAAAATCAATCAGGCGGAGCAGCTTCTCGGCCCCGTCCTGGTCCAACGGTGAGTTGTTCTCCGCCGCGTAGGTCACCTCGGCGTTGTCCGGCTCATGGCCCGCCGCGCGCATCGCCTCGACCACGTCAGAAAAATCGTCCGGCGTGGTGTAGACGTCGACCGAGCCATCATCGTTGCCGACCACGTCCTCGGCCCCCGCCTCGAGTGCGGCCTCCATGATCGCATCCTCGTCGGCGCCGGCACCGTAACTGATGATGCCCTTCTGGTTGAACATATAGGCCACCGACCCATCGGTGCCCAGGTTGCCGCCATGTTTTGTGAAGGCGTGACGCACCTCCGAGGCAGTGCGGTTGCGATTATCGGTAAGGCAGTCGACGATAATGGCCACACCGCCCGGCCCATAGCCTTCGTAGCGGATTTCGTCGTAGTTGTCGCCATCCTCGCCGCCCGCGCCGCGTTTTATCGCACGCTCGACGGTGTCGTTGGGCATATTGGCGCCACGGGCCTTGTCCACCGCGAGGCGCAGGCGCGGGTTGGCGTCGATGTCGCCACCACCCTCTTTCGCCGCCACGGTCACCTCACGGATCAGCTTAGACCATAGCTTGCCGCGCTTTTTGTCATTGGCTGCTTTCTTGTGCTTTATATTGGCCCATTTGCTGTGACCTGCCATGCCACTACCTCGTATCTATCACGTTGAAAACGACCTGAGGACCGCGATTTTATCACCCTGGGCATGCAGCGACAGCGTCGAAGCCCGGCCTGATCGGCCCGGAGGCGAATTCCGCGTACAGTCCCCAGTTGAAGCGACCATAGCGCCATGCAACCATTGCGGACCATCTGGCGGGAGCGCATGAGCAGGGAGACATAGGTGTGAGCGAACAGGCCCGGGGGCCAATCCCGACGGAAATCAGTCTTCACCGCAAATCCCGGCTGCTGAACATCCGCTTTTCGGCTGGGCAGTCTTTCTCACTGCCCTGCGAATACCTGCGCGTCAATTCTCACGCGGCCGAAGTAACGAGTCGCGGCGCGCCGGAGGTGGGAAAGGAGCAGGTGAATATCGACAGGATAGAGCCGCAGGGCACCTATGCCATCCGGATTTCCTTCGACGACGGACATGACACCGGGATCTATTCCTGGGAGACGCTCTACGATCTCGGCGTCAACCAGGAGACCTACTGGCAGGACTATCTCGATCGACTGGCGGCCGCCGGCTATGACCGCAGCGGCGCGCACCTGGCCGGGGCACCAGAGGCCGAGCGCAAGATCAAGGTGCTCTACTTCGCCTATCTGGCAAACAAGATGCGCAAAGAGGCCGAGGAGGTCACGCCGCCGGACACCGTCGAGACCGTCGAGCAGCTGCTCGCCTGGCTGCGCCGGGTGAAAGGCGACCGCGCCTACCTCTTGGCCGACGAGAATGTGCGGGTGACGGTCAACAAGCAGTTTGCGGAGCCTTTCACCCGCCTCGATGCAGGCGACGAAGTGGCGATAGTCCCCAACTCGCCCAACCCGCCACCACCACCCCAGCGGCCAAGACAGCGGCAGGACGACTGGTAAAGCCCGTAGGGCCGCTCCGATCGGCCCGGGATCCTCATGAAAGCGACCCCACACACGGACCGTCCCCGTTGCATGCGCTTCTGGATTATCCTGACCGCCTCGATTACCCACAGAGTACAGCGAGACCCGCTATGGAGATGATGTTGTTCGGCCTGGTGCTTTTTCTCGGCACGCACTCGATTTCCATCGTCAACGCGCCCTGGCGCGACCGGGTCGCCGCACGACTGGGCGAATTCAGCTGGCAGGCGATCTACGCGGTCTTCGCAGTCACCGGATTCATCCTGATCATCTGGGGCTATGGTCTGGCGCGCCAGACGCCCGAGGTGCTCTATATACCGCCGGTCTGGCTACGCCATGTCGCGCTGCTGCTGATGCTGTTTGTCTTTCCGCTGCTTCTGGCCACCTATCTGCCCGGCCGGATCAAGTCCGTCACACGCCACCCGATGCTGCTGGCGACCAAGATCTGGGCGCTGGCCCATCTGCTCGCCAATGGCATGCTGCATGACGTGGTCCTGTTTGGTGCATTTCTGGCCTGGGCCGTGGTCGACCGCATCTCTATGAAGCGACGGGCGCAGCGACCTGTCCCCGGCGCGCCGGCATCGAGATACAACGACGTCATCGCAGTCGTGGGCGGCCTTGGCCTGTATGTCTGGTTCGTGCTGCAGGGTCACGCCTGGCTGTTCGGCGTCTCACCGGCCGGCTGAGGCAGCGGGGAGTCGGATCAGGCCCAACCCCGAAACCCGGAGAGCCCCGTTATGTCCTGGAAGACCGCCTATCGCTCCTTTTATTATCAGGATGCCCCTGAACCCGAAGAACTGTCGCTGCGACCCGCGGAGACTGCACTGCTATGCATCGATGTACAGAATTACGGTCTGGCGCCCAAATCTAACGCGGCCGAGGACGCGCGTTGGGCCCCGTTTTTGGCGCGTATGCACGATATCGTCATCCCCAATCTGGGCGCGCTGCAGGAGACATTCCGCAGACACGGTATCGATGTGATTCATGCCCGCATCGCCTGCCTGCTGGAGGACGGCCGCGACCGCTCGTTGAGCCAGAAGATGCCGGGCTGGAACAACCTGCTGATGCCAAGAGATACCGAGGAATCGCAGATCATCCCGCAACTCGCCCCGCTGCCCGGCGAGATCGTCGTCACCAAGACGACCGACAGCGCGCTGACCGGCACCAATCTGCGCCTGGTTCTGAGCAATATGGGTATTCGTAACGTGGTCGTTGCCGGGATCTACACCGATCAGTGCGTTTCATCGACCGTGCGCAGCCTCGCGGACGAGAGCTTCAACGTCGTCCTGATCGAGGATTGTTGTGCCGCCGGGACCGACGAGCTGCACGCTCGGGAGCTGGAGATCATCAATATGATCTATTGCCACGTCCTCAGCCGGTCGGAGCTTGTCGCAGTGATGGGGCTGGACAGACAAGGCTCGTGACGGGTCGTGTCGCACGACCGTGCGGTGATCGCAGGGGATGATGGCGCAGCGGCCCTCGCCTACGGCTTTGCACCTGCGAGGTGGCGCACCATCCACTCCCGAATGAGCCTGCGATTCGTCCACGATGTCGCCCGCCGGACCGCCTGGGCGGCCGGTAACCAGCGGCACTGTCGGTGCTCAGACGGATTGAGTCGGATGCTGCGGCGCGCCGGCAGCTCGAGCGCAAACCAGTGTTCTCTATTGGTGTGCGCTGAGGGCGCATAGCGGGAGCGCCAGGGTGGCACGATCGGAAAGCTCACGTGTCGACGCAGATTCACGAGGTTGTCTCCGGCGCTAAGCCCGGTCTCTTCCGCCAATTCGCGCA
>JASFJQ010000275.1:0-4133 GCA_050121305.1 Chromatiaceae bacterium | reverse complement strand
ACTCTCGCGGCTGGCACGGTCGGCCTCATCACCGACCTCCTGATACGATTTGTCGCGCAGGTTGTCCAGGGTCTCCTGGGCCTCAGTCATCAATTCTTCGCGCCAGCGAATCAATTGGCGGCGGAAGTACTCCAAATGTTGAGGATTCATGTAATCCTCGTCCGGGCTGGGCTCGTACCCCTCCGGCAGTTCCACTGTCATGTTCGTCCGACTCCGAAAGATTGCTTAGGGCGGCGGGGTTTTAGCCTACCCCAGCCGCATAATCAAGCCCGGCGCACGGGAAATCGCGGCGGGTGGACGCAGAACGAGCCTGCATAGCTCACCGTTTTTCGTAACGAGGGCGCCGAGACGCAGTCCTGGCGGGGTGCACGGAGTGGAAGGTGGTGACGGCGTAGTCGACACGACGTCGAACCGACTGTAGCGAGCGTATCGGGGGCCGCAGCAGGAAATCGGTGAGATATGCTGGCTAGAGCTGCTCGAGACAGGCCGGGGCATTGCTCGCCAGCGGATTGGCAAGAAAATCGCGCACCAGATCCGCGGCACAGACATGGCTGTCCAGTACCCCGTGGCCGACCGCGGGAAACACGAATACCCGGCCGTTGCTCAGGTGGCGACCCGCCTGCGACGCCCACTCCGGCGGCGTTACCGGATCGAACTCGCCGGCCAGAAGCAGGGTCGGGACGTCCGAGATCACGGGGGTGCGGAAACTCGCCGGTGCCTCACCGGAGGCCCAATAACGGCAGCTGTGATACTGCCAGTCCAGGCGTTTGATGCCGGCTACACGGGGGTAAAGTTGCAGCTGCCGCTCTGCTTCACGCAGGTCGACCGGTCCACCGTCATGGCAATCGACCGAACTGGCCACGGCATCACTGATGGTGTCGTCGAGCAGGGCCTCGACGCTGTCTTGGATCAGGCCGCGCATGTGGTTGTCCAGACGACCTTCGGCGAGGGCCGCGACGCTGCCCGGCAGATCGGGAATGGCGTCCCACTGGTACATCGCCTCGAACAACAGCCAGGCCAGGTCCTCGTGATCGTAGACCACCGCAATGTCCCGGCCGGTATCAGGATCACGCACACTCAGCTTGATCGACGCCTTCTCGACCTGGGCGAATGCGGCCTCCAGGTCCTGACGCAACTCGACCGGTGATCGCGCACAGTCATCGGCCAGCTCACAGATCCGGGCAAAAAGCTCGAACGAGCGCTGCAACAACCAGGCATCGCTGAGCTCGGCGTTGACCTCTGGCGGATAGGGTGAATCGAGGATCACCGCGCGTAGCGCCTCGGGTGCGATGCGCATCATCTGCAGCGCCACGCGTGTGCCATAGGAGATCCCATAGGCATCCCATTGTTCGAGCCCCATTGCGCGCATCAGCTGGATCGCGTCCTCCGCGTTGAGGCGGGTCGTGAAGCGGCGCAGATCAAAGCCCTCCCCGATGAGCCGATCATGGCAGGCACGGGTCGCTTCGCGCACCCGCCGGTAGGCCTCTTCGGTAGGCAGCGGCAGTGGCAGGAGTTCACGACGCAGACTGCGCAGCTCCGGACAATCCAGCGCCGGCTGGGATAGGCCGACGCCACGCTGGTCGTACAACACCAGATCGGCCGGCCATTGGGTCTGTTCTATCCATTGCAGCCAGAAACCCATCCCCTCCTGGTCGAGCCAGGCCGACCCGCCCGGGCCACCGGCGATATAGAGCACCGGTGGACCCGTCCGCAGCCAGAACCAGCGCGGTATATAGACCACGGGCAGGACGAAGCGCGGAGGATTGGCACCCACTTCGACCTCGGTGTAAAAACGCCCGCAGTGGACCGGGCGCCACAGCGGTGTATCGAACCAGCAGTCGACCCACTCGAGCCGCGCACCATTCGGAAGCTGCACGGCATCGGGCGCGGCATGCAGGGCGTGCCAGGACCACCAGACGGCCGGCAGCAGCAGGATTGGCCAGACTACCCAACGCACGGCCCACATCAGGCAGGGTCGATCGCGTAGTCGACCAGCAGGCCCAGGAACACCAGCATACCGACGTAGTGATTGTTTAAAAAGGCATGGAAACAGTCCGGTCGCTGGCGGTCACGAATCAGCCATTGCTGATAGACGAAGAGCCCCGCGGCGCCGGTCAACCCGACCAAATAGGCGGCACCGCGCCCGGCCATCTGCCCAACCTGCCACAGCAGCGTGAGCATCAAGATCTGCAGCAGGCCGATCGCCAGGCGATCGAAACGACCGAACAGGATCGCAGTCGATTTGATCCCGGCCGCGAGATCGTCCCGCCGGTCGACCATCGCGTACATGGTGTCGTAGATCAGCGCCCAGACCACCGTCGCCGCGAACAGGACCCAGGCCACCGTCGGGATGGCGTTGTGCAGCGCCGTGAAGGCCATCGGCACCGCCCAGCCAAACGCCACCCCCAACACCAGTTGCGGCACATGGGTGTAACGCTTGGTGAACGGATAGACCGCGGCCAGGCAGACCGCGACGAATGAATGTGCAATGGTCTTCGTATTGAGGGTCAGTACCAATGCAAAGGCCATCAGACTCAGCACGGTGAATACGCCCAGCGCCTCGCGTGCGCTGACCAGCCCGCTGGCCAATGGACGTTGCGCCGTGCGCTCCACCTGACCATCGAAGTCCCGATCCGCAAAGTCATTTATGGCACATCCCGCCGACCGCATCAGCACGGTCCCGAGGACGAAGACCAGCAGAATCCACCACGGCGGCATACCCTGCGCGGCCACCCACAGCGCCCACAGTGCCGGCCACAGCAGCAGAAAGATCCCGATGGGCCTATCGGCACGCACCAGCAACCAGTAGTAGTGAAGACGCGTCCGCCAGTCTTTCAGCCCCGCGGTATGTCCAACCGAGTTCACCGACACAGCTCCGGTATCTGGGGCAGAAAGATCTCGTTCACCAGCAGACGCTGGCCGCGGTACTCGAACAACGTGCGGCGCCCCCAAAGCGCCGCTGGAAGGCGCCGCAGATGGGCGCTGGCCGATGCAAAAAGACGATGCCGGGGCGTGATCCGGGCCACCTCCACCGCCAGTCGGCGGGTCGTCGGATCGGAAAACAGCACCTCTCCCAGGGGCCGCCGGCCGAGCCGGGCCAGCACATTGACCGGACCCCGCAGATTGGCCATCGGGATCAAAGTGCGTGCGAACACCCAGGCCTCGTCGCCACAGAACAGCTTTACCTCGCGTACCAGCGTGGCCTGCGGCGAACCGGAACCCAACAACCCCTCTTCGCTCGGCAGCGCGCGGCCACGCCGCTGGCTCACGACGTCGACCCGAAAGCGATCGTCGCAGCAGGCAATGACAGCACGGGTGAGCGATCCATCGTCGCGCAGCCAGGCATGCATCAGCAGCCCGGTGCCCGGCAGTCGGCGTGCACCCGGCGCGGCCCAGCGAGCCTCGCGACGGCCGGTTGTTGTGAAACGATTAAGTCGAGACATCATGGTCGCACCAGCGGCAAGCGTGAATTATCGCATGCCGCAGCCGGCCTTCAGCAACGAATCGCCGCGGCTGACGACACGGCGATCCTGCATCCGCCGGCAAAATGCTCGGCCCGATGTTATACGTCTGCGTACTGCACCTTGTGCCCGATCCAGCGATGCATCAATGGCGCAACACAACCCGGGTGCTCCTCCAGCAACCTGTCGGCCAAGGCTTGCACCTGTGGGACCATGTCCTGGTCGCGCAGCAGGTCGGCGATCCGAAACTGCATCTCACCGGTCTGCCGGGTACCCAGTACCTCACCCGGGCCCCGCATCGCCAGATCGCGACGCGCGATCTCGAAGCCGTCGTTGGTCTCGCGCATTACCGCAAGGCGCTCCTGCGCCAGCTCACCCAAGGGCGGATGATAGAGCAGGACGCAATGGCTTTGTTGCGCCCCGCGACCCACGCGGCCGCGCAGCTGATGCAGCTGCGACAGGCCCAGACGCTCCGCATTCTCGATCACCATCAGGCTCGCATTGGGCACGTCGACCCCCACCTCGATCACCGTCGTGGCGACCAACAGATCGATGACGCCATCCTTGAAGGCGGTCATCACCGCCTCTTTCTCCGGCGCCTTGAGGCGACCATGGACAAGGCCCACACGGAGCCCCTCGAGTGCCTCGGCGAGTGCGGCTGCGGCGTCTTCT
>JASFJQ010000274.1:0-4153 GCA_050121305.1 Chromatiaceae bacterium | reverse complement strand
CGCCTCTTGCATAGCCACCTGTTCGTTCGGCAACCGTTGGACGAACTGCTCGATGAAGCGCTGCAGCCGCGGGTCGTCCGCGAGGCGCGAGACAATGGGCCCGCCCGCGGGCTGCGATACGGCGGTTGCGGCATCGGCGCAATCCTTATGTGACGATTCACCGGGTTCCGGCAGGGGCCTGGAGAGCATCACGCCGGTGACGCGGGCGGCGAGCGCGGCCAGCTCGCGCATCGCGGCGTCGACGCCCTGCGCGTCACCGGCCTTGGCCGCCGACTCGAGGCGTCGTGCGGGCTTGGTGAAGACGTCGTAGCCCACCGTGCCTCCGGCACCCTTCAGCCAGTGCGCCAGTGCGGCCAGGTCCTTGAATCGATTTTCCGTCCAGGCATCGCTCATCTCATCCAGCTTGCCGCCCAGGCGGGCGACGAAACGCTCGGCCAGCTGCTCGAATTGCGGCCCCTTGCCGTGGAGTGCGGCGGTGATCGGTGCGTCGCCCGGCGTCGCCTCGCCGTTCGACACCTGCTCCGGCGCGAAGCGCACCGGCGTGGGCGCCGCAGACACCGCCGCCCTCGTTGCGCCCAGCACCTCCGCCAGCTTGGCGACGAAACGGTCTATATCGATCGGCTTGGTGAAATAGTCGGAGTAACCGACGTCCAGGCATTCCTGCTCGAAGCCCTTCATCGCATTCGCGGTCAACGCGATAATCGGCTCTTCGATCCCCTGATCGCGCAGCGCCTGGGTCGCGGAGAAGCCGTCCATCACCGGCATCTGCACGTCCATCAGGATGACGTCGTAGGCATTGACCAGGCCCATCTCGAGGCCGACCTTGCCGTTCTCGGCCTCGTCGACCGACAGACCATATTTCGTCATCACCAGCTTCACCAGCTCGCGGTTCTCGGGCCCGTCGTCGACGACCAGGACCCGCGCCGGCGGGAACACCCAATCGGTGCTCTGTTCGCCGGCGACCTCTTCCAGTTCGGCAATCGCCTGTTCGCCGTCGATCCACGCCACGCCCTCGGCCGGCCCCGCGGCCAGACGCACGAGAAACCGGCTGCCGCTGCCGAATTCGCTCTCGACGGTGATGTCGCCACCCAGCGCGCGCGCAAACTTGCGGCTGATCGACAGCCCCAGCCCGGTGCCGCCGAACTTGCGCGTGACCGAGCTGTCGGCCTGCACGAAGGGATCGAAGATCTTGTCCAGCGCGTCGGCCGGCATACCGACACCGCTGTCGACCACCTCGATCCGGAAGTCGATCGCGCCCTCGATCTGTGCGGCCCGGACCTGCACCGCGACCCCGCCTTGCTCGGTGAACTTTACGGCGTTGCCGATCAGATTGGTCATGATCTGGCGCAGGCGCGCCGGGTCGCTGTGAATCGTCTGCGGCACCTCGCCTTCCACCCGATAATGGAGCTTGATGCCCTTCTCGCGCGCCTTTATCCCTAGGACCTTCACCACCTCCTGGATCACGCGGTAGGGATCGAACGCGACCGACTCGGTCTCGAAGCGTCCGGCCTCGACCTTGGACAGGTCGAGGATGTCGTTGATCAGGTCCAGCAGGTGCTTGCCGCTGGAGTAGATGGTCTCCAGGTGACGGCGGTTTTCGTTCTCGTCCTGGGTAAAGCCGCGCCGCAGCAGCTCGGTGAAGCCGAGGATGGCGTTCATCGGCGTGCGGATCTCGTGGCTCATATTCGCCAGGAACGCACTCTTGGCCTGGTTGGCCGCCTCGGCCTCCTCTTTCGAACGCAGCAGCTCGATCTCCTGCTCCTCGAGCTGGGTGACGTCATCGAAACTGACCAGCACCCCGGCATGCGAGCCGCCGCTGCCTAGCACGGGCGAGCAATTGATCATGAAGGTCAGGCGTGAAGTCTCCGACAGGGTCAGGCGGATGCGCTGGTTTACTTCCGGCTGACCGCTGCGCAGTGCCCGTCGCCAGGGGCGATCGTCCTCGGCGAGGGGCTCACCGTCGGTGTTGGCCCAGGGTAGCGTCGAGACCCGGATGCCCAGCAACTCGTCCGATGTCTTGCCCAACAGCGTGCCAAACGCACGGTTGGCGAGCACGATCTGCTCCTTGTTGTCGAGTACCAGCAGACCTTCCGCCATGGTGTCCAGCGCCGAGCGCACGCGCCCGGGGATCGCCTGTGACGGGTCGAGATGCTTCAGCATCTTGCCCAGGTAGAAATAGAAGGCCGTGAAGCTGAACAGCGCGACAAAGCCGATCAGTATCACCAGCGGATCCTGAAGATGACCCAGCCAGCCGACGGTCGTCAGGCGCTCGAACCGCAGTTCCAGATGACCCCAGGGAGACTGCCCGGCCCAGATCGGCACCTTGACCTGCGCCTCCGTCGACAGGTCCGTCTCGGTGCGCTTCCAATTGCCCTCATGCGGCCCCACGGTCGCGATCAGCGTGCCCTCTTTGGTGCGCAGGCCTGCCGACAACAGGTCGGCGTTGCGTTCCACTACAAAATGGAGATTGTTCTCCAGCCGCCGAACATCCTTTTGGGTGACCAGCGCCGAGCTGTTCGCCGCGAGCGCCTCGGCCAGTGCGGCGCGCCCCTCGCGGATGCTGGCTCGCTGGTCGGGTATCAGACCGATGAAACTCGCCCCCAGCAATACGCTGGCGACCAGGCCGACCTGGCCCAGCGCAATACGCGATTTGGCACTGAGTCTTAACATCGCAATCAATCCGGCCGCGTAGGCGTATCCTGCGCCCTTTGCGGCTCAACGCCGTCGTCATGCTGCTTAGCGGCGCGGTTCGATTCTTCCTTGATGATCGCCTGTAGCGAATCGTCCTTGCCGTCGGCATCGTCGCCGTCGCGCGTCCGGGCGAGCACCGGCAGCGGGTCGACGAACTGCCAGGCCGGGAGCGACGACAGCGCGGTGCTCAGCAGCACCCCACCGCGTACCAGCCAGGCGACATAGCCGACCGACAGGCCGGTCGTGACTGCGACGCTGGAACCGACCACGCTCTGCTTGATGAAGCTGTCTTCTGAGACCGCTTCGCGCATCTGGTCCAGGCTGTCGTTGAAGCCGCTGGAGGTAAGGACTGCACGGATCTCCGCCGACAGGCGGTCGAGTTCGAACGCCTGCGGAACACCCTGGGCGGCCGCGAGGCTCGCCAGTGCGGCCGGCCTGACCACGAGACTCTGCAGCAGGCCCTGGGGTGGATCGAAGGTCGGGGGCGCCGAACTGTCGATATTCGGCACCAGCGGTGCGACGACACCCCCCGTACCGCTGTCTCCATCCCGAGCAGGCCGCTCTTCGTCAACCGCGGTCTCTGGCGCAGGCGCCTCGACCGGCACCTCCTCGGCGACAGGCTCCGGCGCGGTCGTTGTCTCGGCGGGCGGTTCGTCACCCGGCGGATCGACGCGTGGCGGCTGTACGGGTCCGGGATCCGACGGCTCGGGCTTGGGCGGCGCGCTGGCAGCCGTGGTCTCGGTCACCTCCGGGACGTCCTCGGCCTTCGGCTCGGGTGCTGGTTCCGGCTCCGGCTCAGGTTCCGGTTCTGGAATGGGCTCAGGCTCTGGTACTGGCTCAGGTTCGGGTTCCGGCTCAGGTTCGGGCTCCGGCTCAGGCTCGGGTTCCGGCTCGGGTACAGGTTCCGGCTCTGGCGGTGGCGGTGGCGGTGGCGGAGCGACACCTTCGGTCGCACCCTGGATCGTCACCGTGACCGTCTGCAGTGTGCCATCAGAGGCCACGAAGCTGTGCGAATCACTGAGGGTATCGCCGGTATCCAGTGCCTGGACCGCCGGGTTGGCATTGTCCAGCGCGTAGCTCCAGGTGCCAGCGTTGAGCTGGAAGCTGCCATAGCCGTTGTCACCCGGGGTACTGGCCACATCCGGAAAGCTCGGATTATCCGGGGTATCGACGTCACTGATCGACAGGTTGCCATTGGCGGTCAGGGTGCCGTCCTCGGTGACCGTGCCGGTCGTGACGCCACCGACGACCGAGGCGTCCTCGGCGCCATTGAGGGTGATCGTGATGTCGTGCGTGGTGCCATCGGCGGTCGATACCGTGATGACGTCAGTCACGGTCTGACCCGCATCGATCTGCTGGATGCTGAGCTGGGCGTTGTCCGCTGCATAGCTCCAGTTGCCCGCGGCATCTATGGTCAGGCTGCCGTAGGCCCCAACGATGGTCGCCGGCTGGAAGCTGGACT
>JASFJQ010000273.1:0-4162 GCA_050121305.1 Chromatiaceae bacterium | reverse complement strand
CATCTTCCAGGATCATGTCTGATGCCTTTTCGGCGATCATGATGGTCGGCGCGTTGGTGTTACCAGAGACGATCTCGGGCATTATGGAGGCGTCCACCACGCGCAGCCTGCGGACACCACGGACACGTAGGCGTTCGTCAACCACGGCCATGTCGTCTTGGCCCATCTTGCAGGTACTGGTCGGATGGTAGATCGTCTGGCTGTAGCGGCGTGCCGCATCGAGCAGCTCGGCATCGCTCTGGTAATGATACCCGGGCACGTATTCATCGATGATATGTCGTGACAGTGCCGGTGCGGCCGCGATGCGCCGTGCGACCTTGATGCCGTCGATCGCGACCTGGTGGTCGCGTTCGTCCGACAGATAATTGGGGTGAATGGCCGGATGCTGCAGAGGGTCCTTCGATCTGATTGCCAGGTGACCGCGGCTGTACGGGCGGAGTTGGCAAACCGAAGAGGTGAAGGCCGAGAATTTGTGGGCCCCGTCGCCCGGCTTGTCGGCACTCAGCGGCTGCATATGGAACTGGATATCGGGGCGTTCCGCCGCCGGGTTCGACTTTGTGAAGATCGCGACCTGACTGGCCGCCAACGTCAACGGCCCTGTCCGGCTCAGCAGATACTGCAGTCCGACCCGGCCGCGTTTGAAGATATTGTTGACCTCGTCGTTCAGGGTCCGCTGACTCGTCTTGTATACCAGACGAACCTGCAGGTGGTCCTGCAGATTCTGGCCGACGCCGGGCAGGTGTTTGACAAGCGGGATGCCGATCTCGTCCAGCAAGGCCTTTGCGCCGATACCGGATAGCTGCAGGATCTGGGGAGAGCCGATGGCACCGGCGGACAGGATCACCTCCTGCCGGGCGCGTACCTGGTGCAGCTGACGAGCTTTCAGGTACTCGATGCCCACCGCGGCCTCGCCGTCGAACAAGATGCGCGTCGTATGCGCCTTGGTCAGCACCGTCAGATTTGCACGCTTTTTGGCCGGTCTCAGGAAGCCTTTCGCAGTGCTCCAGCGGAAACCCTTGTGCGCGGTCTGTTGGAAGTAACCGACACCCTCCTGCTGTGCGCCGTTATAGTCCGCGTTGAACGGGATACCGACTTGGGTAGCGGCCTCGATGAAGTAGTCGGCAATCGGTCGACGCAGCCGCAGATCCGAGACCTTGAGCGGCCCGCCGACGCCGTGGTAGGCATCTGCACCCCGTTCTTGATCTTCCGATTTCTTGAAGTAGGGCAGCACCTCCTCGAACGACCATCCACGGTTGCCCATGGCTGCCCAGCGATCATAGTCTTGCGGCTGCCCCCGCACATACAGCAGACCGTTCAGCGAGCTGGACCCCCCGAGCACCTTGCCGCGTGGCCACTGCAACTGTCGTGACGCGATTCCTTCGTCGGGTTCTGTTAGATAGCACCAGTCGGTCGCCGGGTTGTGCATGGTCTTGAAATAACCAACCGGGATATGGATCCAGGGGTTCATGTCGGATCCACCGGCCTCCAGCAGTAGGACCCGATTGCCGGGATCCGCCGACAATCGGTTGGCGAGGACGCAGCCTGCGGAGCCTGCGCCGACGATGATGTAGTCGAAGTCCGGATCTGGGGAATTCATCGCGTCGTCTCCGCCTGGGATGCGATCCGCCCGACGGGCCTGTTTCCATCCGGCCAGCGGGTCGAATCAAATTCGATAAATGATTCGTTGAGTATCATTTTTCACATTATCCGTTGTCAATGATGGGGTGGTGTGCTTTATTTGAAACCCCAAGGCGCGCGCCCGCGCCCGTCGCAACCAGCAACCCCTAGGTTCTCCGATGGCGGCCGATAAACGACCTTATCCCACGATACTGCGAGGCCTGATCGTCCTCGAAAGAGTCATCCTGGCTCAGCGTCCGGTCTCGGCGACGGAGCTCATCGAAGAGCTGGAACTGCCGAAACCCACCGTCAATCGTATCTTGCAGCAACTCGAGGAAGAGGGTCTGCTGCAGCGGGAACCGGTCAATCGGCGTTACCTGCCCGGGGGACGTACACGGGAATTGGCGCTCGGGGTCATGACCAACAAGGCGTTGGGTGCACCCCGTCATGCGATCCTGCAGGCCCTGTCCGAGGAGATTGGCGAGACCTGCAACTGCAGCATGTTGGACGGAGACCATACGGTCTATTTCGATCGCGTAGAGGCTAACTGGCCGTTCCGGATCCAATTGCCGGTCGGCTCGCAGTTACCGTTGCACTGTACGGCGAGCGGCAAGCTGTTTCTCGCCTACATGGATCCCCGGTACAGGCATCGCCTGCTCGGTGCCGCACCGCTCAAGCGTTTCACCGATCGCACCATCACCGACGTGGAGCAACTCTCGGGCGCGCTCAGGCGGGTGGAGAAAGACGGTATCGGCGTCGATGACGGGGAGTTCATGGACGGCATGGCCGCGGTGGCGGTGCCGGTGTTCAATGCGGCGAATGCGATTTGTTTCACCGTCGCTGTGCATGCGCCCACCGTGCGCAAGTCGCTCGCCGCACTGCGCCAATACGTGCCGGCACTGCGGCAGGCGGCCGCCGCGATGGCCGCGACCTACTGCGATTCGGACAGCGCCTGAGTCGGCGCGCGATCCCAGGCAACGCACGGGTTCGCATGGAGACCGGTCAGCTGCTCGCGTTCCTCGGGCTGGTGGCACTCGGCAGCTATGTCCAGAGCGTATCGGGATTCGCCATCGCGCTGATCATCATGGGTGGCGTAGCCCTGCTGGGCCTGGCGTCGGTTCCGGTAGCTGCCAATGTGGTGGCGATTGTCGCGTTGGCCAACATCGCTGTGGCCACCTACAGGCTGCACGGGCACCTGGACCGGAAGATCGCGGCCTACGCCTCGGCCGGTATCCTGCTGCTCACCGCCCCCGGGCTGATGATCCTTGCCCATCTGAGCCGGCATGCGGTCGCCCTGCTCGAAATGCTGCTCGGCGCCGCGATTCTGCTGAGCGGCATCCTGCTGATGATGCGCCCGCACCCGTTGCAGAACCGATCGCGCCCCTATACATATTTTCTTGCCGGTGGCCTGGGTGGTCTGCTCAGCGGTCTGTTCGGCGTCGGCGGACCGCCGTTGGTAGTCCACCTTTACCGCCAGCCGGTCGCGCTGGCCACGCTGCGCACCACCCTGCTGGTCACGCTGGCGATGATGTGTGTGATCCGCATCGCCCTGGAGGCCCACCGCGGCAACATCACCCCGGAGGTCATCGAGCTGAGTCTGTTCAGCGTACCGATATCGAGCCTGAGCGCCCTGTTCGCGCGCCGTTTCCCGCCCCCGATCTCCGAGGTCGCGATACGCCGGCTCGCCTTCGGGCTGCTGTGTGCGCTCGGGCTGTCGCTGATCGTCGGCCGGCTGTGAGCCGGCGCCGAGTTGGTAAATGACACGAGGCGGACGGATATTCCGCAGAAGTCTTATATAAGACTACTTGACTAATTGCGTTGCTCCTCTAGGCTTGGACGTGACTCGTCGCACTGCAAGATCCTTGTCCTTTTGCGACAAAAAAGCCGGTAACAGCAAAAAATGATTCGCTTTGACTCATTTTTGCTATAGTTCGGGGACGGCTGCGGACGTCGGTTCGAGACCGGTGCCCGTGGGCCATCTAGATGACGAGGGCAAGACCTGCATCGTCGAGATTGTGTGCACGCGCGAGCTGGGCGACCCCTTCCGCCGCGACGCGCTCTCCAAGCCGGTCCGTCTGCTGGAGAAGTACAAGGACTACGTTTGATACGCCAGTCAGCTGAGCCCGGGGTAGCTCGGGCTGCGTCCGGACATGTGATTTTCACCACAGACTAGAGATCATGACTGCAGCAAACGAATCTTACGACTACATTACCGTCGGTGTCGGATCCGCCGGCTGTGTGTTGGTCAACCGTCTCTCCGAAAATGCATCATTTTAAAAAATCGGAGGATCAGGAGCGGGGTGCCGATGAGTACCACGGTATCGGCGGACCGCTGACTCTGGCTGCGAGCCAGGTGACGGTTTTCATCAAGTCGGACCCTTCAGTCGAGCGGCCGGATATCCAGTTTCACATGCAACCATTGAGCGCCCACAAACCCGGCGACGGCGCCCACAAATCTTCCGCGTTCATCTCTTCTGTCTGTCAGTTGCGTCCTCACAGTCGGGGCCACATGGAGATGAAGTCAAGCGATCCGCTGGAGTATCCC
>JASFJQ010000272.1:0-4169 GCA_050121305.1 Chromatiaceae bacterium | reverse complement strand
GTCGATCAGGCGCCGTTCTCGCACCACGATCTCGGCCGTCGCCACCATGCCATAGCGCAGCAGGTAGACCTGGTCGCCCACCTCGAAGCGGTCGCGCTGCAGGCTGACGCGCGCCTCGTACACGGGCTCTTTTGTGGTCGGCGACATCTGCGCAGCGGGTGCCAGGTATTCCAGCACACCGTCGATCTGGCCGTAACGCTGGTATGGAAAGGCGTTGAATTTCAGCTTAACCGGCTGACCCTCGCGGAGAAAGCCGCGATCGCGCTCTGGGATCTCGAGCTTCAGCACCGCCTTCGCATCGCTCGGCGCAATGCTGCCGAGCGGTGCGTTGGCCATGATCTTTTCACCCGGCTGTGTGACCGCCAGGCTCGTCACGATGCCGGACACCGGCGCGAGCACGCGCAGGAAGTTCTCCGCGTCGATGTTGTCGAAGCTGACGCGTGCCGCCGCCTGGGCGCGCAGGCGCGCGCTCTTCAGCTCGGCGTCGATCTTGCGTTCCTCGTGTTCCAGGTCCTTGAGCATGCGTGCGTGGCGAATCTCCAGCTCGATCAGGGTCTGATCGCTGGCCTCCAGCTCGGACTTGGCCTGGGTACGGGCACGCGACAATTCGAACTCCAGTTCCCCCAGCTTGGCCTCGGCGACCTTGAACTGCGCATCCGCGGTGGCGTAGGTGTTTCGCCGGTCTTCGACCTCCTGCCGCGATACGCCACCCTCGCCGGGGCTGTTGAACAGGCGCTGGTACTTGCGCAGTTCGGCAAGCGCGACATCCCGAGCGCGGCCGGTCGTCTCCAGGTTGGCCCGTGCCTCCGCCAGGCGTGCCTTGTGCGCCTCGGTCAGGCGGCTCAGCCCCTCGGCCACGCGTTTCTCGTGCGCCGCGCGCTCGATCTCCGTCTGCCGCTCGAGCGCCTCGGCCTCTTTCAGCCGTAGCGCCTTGATCTGCGGAAAGCGCTGCATCTGGAATTCCGCCTCAGACAGCGCGACCTCGGCGTCCAGCGCATTGGCGGCCACCTCTACCGCCCGCCGCGCGTTGAGGCGGGCGATGACGTCGCCCTCCGTGACCGGCAGCCCTTCGGCCACGTACAGGTCAACCAGTTCGCCTTCCACCGGCGCGTAAAAGCGGCGCACCTCGCCTTCAGGCTGCAGCACGCCGGAGGCCGAGACGATGACGTCTGCGTGCCCGACGAAGGCCCAGACGAACGCCGCCAGCATCATGCCGGCGATCACCGTGATGGTGCCCTCGATCAGCCGTGAGGGTTCGGACGTGAGGATAGCGATACCTTCCGCACTGTGTTCTTCCAGGGCGATCGCCAGGCGTTTGGGTTCGGATTCTTCCATCTGCTTAGCTCACTTAGGGCCTTTTCAAACTACGCGCACCGCTGGTTTGCGACCCAAATCGCGTCGCGCAGGATTGTTCCTGGTTTATTTGGATTCACCAGATTTCTCGTCTTGCACCTTGCCTGAGGCGATGCGGGGCAGCAACGCCCGCTTTTGCCGCAATGCCACATCGTCGAGCACGCCCTGCAGTTTATCCAGTGACTGGTGCTGTAGTGCCACCTCCTGCGCGATCGCCCCCAGCAGCAGGCGCTGTTCCTCGGGGATCGCACTCTTCGCACGCGTGTACGCCCGGGCGGCGCGTTCCGCCGCAGCAGCGGCGGTTGACAGCGCCCCGGCGCGCTCGACGTAGGCCTTGCCGATGCGCGACTCTAGGCGGTCGGTGCTATCGATGCCGCCCTGATCCTGGTAAGAGGACCAGGCCACCGCGGCGGCCGCGGCTGCCTGTTGCGCGCGTCGTGTGGTCTGTTCCCGGCTTTGCAGATAATCCTCTCGCAGCGACTGCGAGAAATACAGATCAAGATCGCCGTCGAGTGCGTGAAAGAAATCCAGCAGGCGGTCGTCGTGTGCATCGCTGCCGCGTCCCGCCTGCACCTCGGTGAAACCCGCAGCGACGCGTCCCATACGATCGAGTTCGCGCTGCGCGATCGCCTTCCACGGCGTCTCGAGGAGTGGCTTGAGCCGGTCGCGCGCGGCATCGATCTGGCCAGCCCGCCATAGGTCTAGCGCCGCCGCATAGGCCTCGAGGAAGCTGTCGGAGGGAAGCCGCTCCTGGGCTAGTCGGGTAGCCGCCTCGGCGAAGGGTGGGGAATGGAACTGGGCGTTTGCGGCGAGCCGCGCGGCTTCGGTTTCACGATCTTGCTGCACGGCCTCGAGAATGGCGCGGTAGCGGGTCAGATCCTGCTGCAGCTGCTCGAATCCGGTGAGCTGCCCGTAGCGCGTTGCTAAGCGGTCCAGTTCCTCGTCCAGCCGGTCGAGGGTGCCCTGTGCCAGGTGGTTTCGCAGCAGTCCGGCAATCTGCTGCTGGGCCGGCCGATACACCGCCAGTCTGCCCTCCAGCGTGCGGATGTGTGAGGCGGCACGACGAAAGGCGACCTCGTAGCGCCTGGTCAGTTCCGCCTGTGCCGGCGGTAGCGCCGCAAATAGGCGTTCGGTCAACTGACGTTTGTCCGGCCGCGGGCTTTCCCAGGCCTCCACCAGGCGACCGAGCTGAGCCGGCTCTTCGTCGAACAGCTGCAACGGTATTTCGGCCCCACCGCGCTTGGCAACCGTGGCGTGAATTTCACCGATAACGGCGAGCAGGTCGAGATACTCGCCGGCGGCCGTGAGTGGTTCATTTGGCGTGCGTTCGGCGTCGATGATGGTCTTCATGTCGTCGAACTGGCCCGCGTCCAGCGCGTCCAGCCAGCTTGGCAGCGTCTTGCTGATTAGCGCGCGCAGCGCCAAGCGGTTCATCAGGACGCTGCCGTCGCCGCCCGTCTCGCTGCTGCGGGCCAACGTCAGGGCCTCGTCGAAGCGCTGCTGTTCGATAAGCGCCTTCATGCGATCGTCCGGCGACGGCTGGAGCAGCCAATAGCCGCCCGCAACCAGCGCTGCTGCCACCAATAGCGAGGCAATCGTCGCGCGCCGGGTCGCGGCGCGCTCTCTTCCCGCAAGGGTCAGGCCCAGCCGTTCGAGTACGCCGGGTCTGCGGCCGGCCGTACTCCCACCCGCGCGGGCCTGCGGCACGGGATCGTTCGGGGTGTCGGGTTCGACGTTGTCGACGCAGAAGATGTCCAGGAAGGAGGTGGCGGCGGTCACAAAAGTGGTTTTGTCGGACGTGTCCGGGTGGGGCTGCTCTGTGGGCGCCGCCGCAAGGACCTGCGTCCCGGTATCCTCGCCCTCCAACACTACGCGGTAGACGAAATAGTCGCCGCCGAACGCGACCGTCTGGCCAGCTTGCAGCTCGATTGATTCATCGCCGAGTCGCCGGCCGTCGACGAAGGTGCCATTGGTGCTGCCAAGGTCCTCGATGAACAGACGTCCGTCCTGGCGGAAGATGTGGGCGTGCCGACGCGACAGGTAATCCAGTTCGGCCGGGGCTCGCTGCTGGTACCGGGAGAATGCATCGGCCTGCTTGCTGACCAGGAAGGGGAAGGCGGTGATGACCAACGAGTCCGGCCCATCTCCCGGTGCAGTCGCCTTGAGGTGCAGGGTACTCGTTGGCGATGGCTCAGCCGCTATGCGTGTACGGGCGTCCAGGACATCGAGCCGATAGGTCAGTTCACCGGCGAAATCGATCAGGTCGCCGGATTGGAGCGCCTTCGGCTGCGTAGCCAGGGGGTCGCCGTTGACGTAGGTGCCGTTGCGGCTGCCCAGGTCGACGATGTAGATGACGCCATCCTGTTCGAACAGACGCGCGTGCCGGCGCGACAGACGACCGGTGCGGGTGTGTGGCAGCCCGGCAAAGGCCTCGTCGTCGCGACCGACGCAGAACAGGGACTCACTGATGACAAGCTCGCCGAGTTCCGGATGAGAAATCGGTTTCAGAATTGCCTGCATGCCGTTGCTTGTGGTGACGTCAACCTGATAGTTACGTGGCGCGTTCTGTGACCGAAGTCCAACATCTCACTGATTCCTGCTTGCAATATCGCCGTCCGCTGGCCATCCGCCCCCCAGCGCCTTGTACAGCAACACCGTGTCGACAAGGATTTGATGATAGTTTTGCAGCACCTCCTGCTCGACGGCCAGCAGCGTGCGTTCTGACTCAAACAGCTCCAGCTGCGAGATGATACCGGCGCTGAGTTGGGCGCGGTTCTGCGTGGCCACTTCCTGCAGGTAACCGAGTCGTTCGAGTA
>JASFJQ010000271.1:0-4174 GCA_050121305.1 Chromatiaceae bacterium | reverse complement strand
CCTGCGGCGGCGTCTCGAAGGTCTGACTGTCGCTGCCACCGAGCAACGACCAGATGCCGCGCCATTTCCCATCGCCCAGCGCGCGCAGGCGCCCGGTCAGGACGAGATCGTGGGGGTAGCGTGCGGACGCGAGACGGATCGCGGTCTGATAATCCGACCACAGATCCGCTGGGGTCAGCTTCGCCTGGTCTTCCAGATCCAACAATGGCAGCTGCAGCGGCATACCGCGCTGCTGCGCCTGGGAGATCGCCGCGCTGCGCAGCGATTCCTCGCTGTCGATGTTCAGCAGGCTGCGCTGGCCGGCCTGTTCCGTCGCCAGCCACAGCAGCACCCGTGGGCGCTGTGTCCACACCGGCAGGTTTGCCTCGCGCATCCTGCGTTCTACACCCGATGGATCGAACCGGGCCCACAGGTAGCGCGTTATTTCGGCATCGCCGGCCGCGGTCCGGTAGCGGTAT
Organism: Chromatiaceae bacterium; assembly: GCA_050121305.1. Classification (GTDB taxonomy): domain Bacteria; phylum Pseudomonadota; class Gammaproteobacteria; order Chromatiales; family Chromatiaceae; genus Thiosocius. Next base: position 3,716 of record JASFJQ010000271.1, on the reverse strand, counting down.
TGCTGCACCAGCGAGGGCGCCTCGTCGAGGATCCCGCGCGCCGCCGGCTGACCGGCGACCGCACGGTTGCCGCTGACACGCCCCAGCACGGCCGCCAAGAGCTCTGACAGGGCGGCATTGCGCGTCTCGCTACTCTCGTCGGAGACCCGAGTCTCGGCCGTGAAGAGATCGGCCGAATCGACCGCCAGCGCGTACGCACCCGTCAGCGATAGCAGTATGCCGGTGACCGGCCTGATGAAACCACAATGCATAGGCTGCAGTGTACCAGCCCGACCGCCGCGAGCGAGATTCCTGGATCGCGGTTGACCGGCTGCAACGAGACCGTTTCGCCTGAAGCGAAACGGGTCGCACGCGGTGCGCCCGAAGGGCCGATGCCAGGGAGGGCATCGGACAACGGCCCGTCATAGCGAGGGTTTCGGGGGCTGCAGCAGGAAATCGGTGAGCTATGCAGGCTAGAATGCCGGCTTTGGTGATTGCAGCGGAGTCAGCCTTGAGCGAGCAACCCCCGAAGCCAAGCGCCGGCCTGAGCTATGCCCAGGCAGGCGTGGACATCGACGCCGGCAATGCACTGGTCGAGCGCATCAAGCCGGTCGTCAAGAATACCTTTCGACCCGGCGTCCTGACCGGCCTCGGGGGCTTCGGTGCGCTGTTCGAACTGCCGATCGGGCGCTACCGTGAACCCGTCCTGGTGTCCGGCACCGACGGCGTCGGCACCAAGCTCAAGCTGGCGATGCAGCTGGGACGGCATGACACCATCGGCATCGATCTGGTCGCCATGTGCGTCAACGACATCGTGGTGGCCGGTGCCGAACCCCTGTTCTTTCTCGACTATTACGCCACCGGTAGGCTCGACCTGGATACCGCGACCGCGGTGATCGGCGGGATCGCACGCGGCTGTGAACTGGCCGGCTGCGCGCTGATCGGTGGCGAGACGGCCGAGATGCCCGGCATGTACGGGGGCGACGACTATGACCTGGCCGGCTTCGCCGTCGGCATCGTCGAGAAGGCGGCCTTGTTGACCCCCGGGCGTGTCGCCGTCGGCGACGTGCTGTTGGGGCTCGCCGCCTCGGGACCGCACTCCAACGGCTATTCCTTGATTCGCAAGATCCTCGAGGTCAGTCAGGTGTCGCTCGACCAGGGCCTCGGGGAGGGCACCCTGGGTGAGGCGTTGCTGGCGCCGACCAGGATCTATGTCAAGGCATTGCTCGCGCTACTGGCCGACACGGAGGTGCATGCACTGGCCCACATCACCGGTGGGGGGCTGACCGAAAACCTGCCGCGCGTTCTTCCGCCCCACAGCGGCGCGGAGATAGTTCGCGCCAGCTGGACTGTGCCGACGGTCTTCCAATGGCTGCAGACGGCGGGCAACATCGAGGACGCGGAGATGCTGCGCACCTTTAACTGCGGCATCGGCATGGTGGTCTGCGTCCCGGCCGCTGCGGCCGATCGCGCGACCGCGCTGATGGAGTCGCTGGGCGAGCAGGTCTACCGAATCGGGACGATCGTCCCGAGCGAGGATCACACGCCAAGCGTTTGCTACCGATGACGCCAGCCGCCCCAAGGCTGCGGGTGGTCGTGCTGATCTCGGGCAGCGGCACGAATCTGCAGGCCCTGATCGACGCGGCCGCGGCCGGGCAGCCGTTCGAGGTCTGCGGTGTGATCAGCAATCGGCCGTCTGCGCCGGGGCTCGCGCGCGCCACCGCCGCAGGTATCCCGGTGCGGGTGGTCGATCACACCCGGTTCCCGGATCGGGCGCGCTTCGACGACGCCCTGGGCGACACCATCGTGACCTTCTTGCCTGGGCTGATTGTGCTGGCGGGTTTCATGCGGATCCTGAGCGCGGCATTTATCGACCGCTTTGCCGGTCGGATATTGAACATCCATCCCTCGCTACTGCCGCGATTTCAGGGCCTGCATACCCATCGCCGGGCGCTCGAGGCCGGCACGGATGAACACGGCGCGAGTGTGCACTTCGTAACCACGGAGCTCGATGGCGGACCGGTGATCGCGCAGGCCCGTGTCCCGGTACATCCAGGCGACGACGAGGCGACGCTGGCGGCCCGTGTCCTGGCGCGCGAGCACGAGCTGCTGCCGCAGGTCGTCAGCTGGTTCGCGCAGGATCGGCTGGCGATGCGCGGTGACCAGGTCTGGCTCGACGACGCACCCCTGCGCGACCCGATACAGTGTTGAAGACGCACCGCCTGGCAGCGGGCCTGGCGCTGTCGTTACTGCTGGGCTGCACGCCCTTGCCGCAGACCCTGAGTCAGCCTATGGCGGTGGAGGCGACTTACCGTCTCGTGTTCAACGAGCAACTGGTGGGGATGGCACTGTTCGCGCTGCAGATTCATGCCGACGGGAGCTACGAGCTCGAGGCCTTCACCACGCCGGCCGGAAAGATGCGCCGGGCTAAGGGCCAGGAGGTGCTCGAGATCAGTCGAGGCACTATCGACGATGCTGGCATTCGACCACAGCGCTTCGAGCACAGCGTCATGCAAGATGAAGACATCGAGGTCGTCGAACTGCAGTTCGACTGGGATGGGCATGCACTGCAGCTGCGCGGCCGCAACGGCACGCAGCGCGTCGCCTTGTTACCCGGCACGCACGACAGACTGAGCTACCTGCTGGCTGCAAACCGGCTTGCGGCGAGCAGCGGTGGCGCACAGTCGATAAAGATCGCAGCGCTGGAATCTACCGAAGAGGTTCGACTCGAGATCGCCGGCGAAGAGACTGTGACTGTCCCGCTCGGGACCTATCCGGCCAGCAGGGTACGCCGGACCGCGCCTGCCGTGGAGGAAGAGCGGCTGCTGTGGTTCGACACCGCATTGAGCCCGCTGCCGCTGCGGGTCCTCCACGAGGCCAACGGCAACCGTGTCGAGATGCAGCTGGAGTCACTCAGCGGGCGTCCGAGCGGTCCTCGCTGATCCGGCTGGCGAGTGGACCGCTCTGGCCGCGGTATTTGGCATCGTCACGCTGAGTGTAGGGTCGCTGCGCCGGGCCGGTCAGCGTTTCGAAGCTCATCGCCCCGATCGCCATCCCCGGCCGCATCGCCAGTGGCAGCTTTCCGGAATTGAAGAACTCCAGCACGATATTGCCGCTCCAACCCGGATCGATGCGATGTGCCGTGACATGCACCATCAGTCCCAGTCTGGCCAGGCTTGACCGGCCGTCCAGCCAGCCCACCAGGTCGTCCGGCAGCGTGATGGCCTCAAGGGTGATGCCCAGCGCCAGCTCGCCAGGATGCAGGACGAAGGTCTCGTCCGCGCCGATGTAGACCTCGTCGCCCATCACCTTCTCGACCGCCTGATCGACCTGTTCACGCGAGCCAGACAGATCGATGTAGGCGATGGTATGGGAACTGAAGACGCGAAAACGGTGACCCAGGCGCAGATCGACACTGACGCCGCTGATCACGCGGTCATCCGGGCGTGGATCGATACGAATGCGCTCATCCTCGAGTGCGGCGATGATGTCCCTGTCGCACAGTCTCATGGTCTCAAGACCTCCCCCGGGGCGATGCAGTCTGCGAGTCTACACCAGCCGGCCGACAGGGGTGGGGTGGCGGCGATTTCCATCGACAGCCGGGGTTGATTGCGGCACCGCCGCATTTCACACTTCGGGTACCTACGGTTGGGGGCTACGCAACAAGGTGTACCAGCAGATCACGAGCGAGAGCGTCAGCGGCTTCCGGACGCAGCTGCACGAACACCCGGTGTACA
>JASFJQ010000270.1:0-4207 GCA_050121305.1 Chromatiaceae bacterium | reverse complement strand
TGCTCGGCGGCTTATCGACAACAATCAGAATCCACAGCAGCAGCGTATCGAGATCCACAAGCTCAACGCCATGGTCGCGCTCGCCGAGGCGGTGACCTGCCGGCGTCGGGTGCTACTCGGCTATTTCGGAGAATCACTGGCACACGACTGTGGTAACTGCGATGTCTGCACCAATCCGCCGGAACGCTTCGACGCCACGGTCGAGGCGCAAAAGGCGCTGTCTTGCGTCTACCGTGTCGGACAGCGCTTTGGCATCAGGCACGTGATCGATGTACTGCGCGGTGCCGACACCGACCGCATTCGCAAGCTTGGCCACACCCGTCTGTCGACCTACGGCATCGGCAGGGATATGGGCGAGCAGGAGTGGACATCGATGATCCGCCAGCTTATTCACCACGGTTATCTCGAACAGGACATCGCGAACTATTCAGTGCTGAAACTCACCTCGGCCGCACGACCGCTACTGCGCGGTGAGCACCGCCTCCAGCTCGCGAGACCGCGGGCCAGAGAGGCTAGAAAGATCAAACGGGCGATGAACGATGGACTCGGCGGCCCCTATGACGAGGCGTTGTTCGACGCGCTGCGCCGTCTGCGCAAGCAGCTCGCCGATGTGGAGGGAAAGCCTCCCTATGTGGTCTTCGGTGACGCCACGCTAGTGCAGATGGCACGCGACAAACCGACCACGCGGCAGGGCCTGCTGGCCGTTACCGGGGTCGGCCAACACAAGCTGGAGAAATATGGCGACGACTTTCTGCATGTCATTGCGACTTACGGCACGAGTAGCGACCAGCATGGCGAATGATACAGGCGGACCTGTGCAGCGGCCGATTCACGCGGGGATGCTATAGTCAGCAGGTGCGCTATCGGCTCCGTCCGACCAAGCGAATTAGAAAATCAATGGAGGCCCCGATGGCCAATATCGATGCGATGAAGATACTCGGCAGCCTGCTCAACAGCGGGGCCCTGTCGCGCGGTTCTGCGTCCAATATCTTGGGTTCCGTCATCGGTGCCGTCACGGGCGCCGGGCAGACCAGCGGTTCCGCACCGACCCGCGGCGGGGGCGGCGGCCTGGGCGATCTCGTCGGCGGCATGCTGGGCGGTGGACAGCGGGGCCAGGGCGGCGGTCTCGGTGACCTTCTCGGCGGCATCCTGGGAGGGGCTCGTCAGGGTGCCGGCGCGTCAGGCGGGGGCGGCGGCCTGGGCGATCTGCTGGGCATGGCCATGCAACAGTTCGGCGGCGCACAGCAGCGTGAGCCGACCCAAGGTGCAGCGCGCGTGAACATGCCCCAGGGCCTCAGTCATGAACAGGCCGAACAAAAGGCCGAAGTACTGGTCCGGGCGATGATCAATGCCGCAAAGTCCGATGGCAAGATCGACGCCGCCGAGCAGCAGAAGATCATCGAGCACCTCGGTGACGTGACGCCGGATGAGATCGCCTTTGTGCGGCGCGAGTTCGAGACGCCGCTCGATGCACAGGGCTTCGTCCGCAGCGTGCCCAGAGGCATGGAGCAGGAGGTGTACGTGGTCTCGTTGATGGCGATCGATCTCGACCATAATGCGGAGGCACAGTACCTGCACGAGCTCGCTCAGGGATTTGGTATGCGTCCGGAGGCCTGCAATCAGATCCACCAGCAGCTCGGGGCCCCAGCCCTGTACCGCTGACAACGCCCGATCATGGCGGCAAGCCAGCGCAGCTATGATTACATCATCGTAGGCGCTGGTTCGGCCGGTTGCCTGCTGGCCAATCGGCTATCGGCGGATCCGGACACTCGTGTATTGCTGCTCGAGGCGGGCGGTAGAGACGACTACTTCTGGATCCATATCCCTGTCGGCTATCTCTACACCATCGATAATCCGCGGACCGACTGGTGCTACAAGACGGCGCCCGATCCCGGCCTGAATGGTCGCGGGCTGCATTATGCGCGTGGTCGGGTCCTCGGCGGTTGCTCCTCGATCAATGCGATGATCTATATGCGCGGTCAGCCGCGCGACTATGACGAATGGGCAAGCTTCGGCAACCCGGGTTGGGACTGGCAGAGCGTGCTGCCGTTCTTCAAGGCCAGCGAACACTATGTGCACGGCGCCGACGACATGCACGGCGATCAGGGCGAGCTCAGTGTGGAAGAGCGCCGGGTGAACTGGGAGATCCTCGACGCCTGGCGTGAAGCGGCCGAGGAGTGCGGCATCCCCAAGGTCGCGGACTTCAATCGTGGCGACAACTTCGGCTGTGCCTATTTTCAGGTAAACCAACGGCGTGGCAGGCGGCAGAACACCCATCAGGCGTTTATCGAACCCGTGCGCCATCGCGCGAACCTCGATGTGATGACTAACGCCGAGGTGCAGGGGATATGTCTCACGGTCGAGGATGGCCGGCCGCAGGCGAGCGGCGTCATGGTGCGGTTTGCGGACGCAGCACCGCTGCGATGCAGCGCACGGCGGGAGGTCATTCTGTCCGCCGGTTCGATCGGTTCTCCGCAGCTGCTGCAATTATCGGGTATTGGTCCCGGCGATCTGCTGCAGGCCCACGGTATCGCCGTGCTCAAAGACCTCCCGGGGGTGGGGGAGAACCTGCAGGATCACCTGCAGATCCGCACGGTCTACAAGGTCCGCGATGCGGTCACCCTGAACCAGCGCGCCAACAGCCTGTTCGGCAAGGCGATGATGGGCCTGGAATACCTGCTGTTCCGTACCGGACCGCTGACCATGGCCCCCAGTCAGCTGGGTGCCTTCGCTTACAGTGACCCAAGCCATGCAACACCCAATATCGAGTGGCATGTGCAGCCTCTGAGCCTCGACACGTTCGGTGACCCGCTGCACCCGTTTCCGGCAATCACTCCCTCGGTGTGCAACCTGCGGCCGACCAGCCGTGGCCATGTGCGGATCCAAAGTCCGCGGCAGGACACGCACCCCGAGATTCGTCTGAACTACCTTTCGACCGCCGAGGACCGGCGAGTGGCGGTGGATGCGCTGCGCTTCACCCGCCGGATTATGGCCGCGCGTGCGCTGCAGCGGTACAGCCCCACCGAGTGGAGACCGGGCACGCACGTCAGTGAAGACGCGGACCTTCTCAAGGCCGCCGGTGACCTGGGGACTACGATCTTCCATCCTGTAGGCACCTGCAAGATGGGCAGTGACCCCATGGCCGTCGTCGACGATCGGCTGCGCGTACATGGGGTGCGGGGGTTGCGCGTGGTCGACGCCTCGATTATGCCGACCCTGACGTCCGGAAACACCAATGCCCCGACCATTATGATCGCCGAGAAGGCGGCGGAAATGATCTGCGAGGATGGGCGTTAACATCGGCCGCTGTCGGCGGTTGCATGACGGGGCAGCTCGAAACTGAACGACGTACCCTGCGCCAGACGACTGCTCACGACAATGGCCGTGCGGTGCAGGTCGAGGATGCGCTTTACGATGGCGAGTCCCAAGCCGGTGGACTCCGGGCCGGAGGGCGATGCCGCTGGGGCATGAAAGTAGCGGTCGAATATCCTGGGCAGCGCCTCCTCGGTGATGCCGGCACCGGTATCCGATACGGTGACCCGTACTCCCTGATCATCGCCATCCAGCGAGATCGTCACGCGGCCGTTTGCAGGCGTATGGCGCAGGCCATTCTCGATCAGGTTCTCGAAGACCCGTTCAATCAATCGAATATCCGCGTACACGGCAGTGTTCTGACCATGCATCTCGACGACCAGTGAAACCGATTTGCGCTCCGCGGCCAGTTGAAATTCCTGGGTGATATCGGCCACCAGCTCCGCTAGCGAAAATTCGTCCAACTGTGGCTTGATCGCCTCCGAGTCGAGCCGGGCCAGTTCGAACAGGTCGGTAATCAATCGGCCCAGGCGTGTACCGTGGCTGCGCGCGATCTGAAGATACTCCCGACGCTGCGCCGCCGTGATCTCCCTGTCCTTCAACAACAGCGTCTCGATATAGCCCTGCATCGTGGTCAGGGGTGTGCGCAGATCGTGTGAGATATGGCTGACCAGCTCGCGACGCATCTGATCCGTCTCTTGAATCTGATCGACCTGGTCTTGGATGCGCGCCTGCATTGCATCGAACGCCCGGGCGAGCTGCGTAATCTCGTCCTGACGGTCTTGTCCCTCGGGTGGAGGACTCCCCATCGCACCGTGATGGAAGGCATTCACGTCCGCGGTCAGCCGGTTCAACCGGCGGCTCAGGCGGCCGAAGATCAGCAGGGCGCTGCCCA
>JASFJQ010000269.1:0-4217 GCA_050121305.1 Chromatiaceae bacterium | reverse complement strand
GTTATTCCTCGGTGGGCTGGCCATCTTCATCAGCCTGTCGATCACCAGCAAGCAGGACGCGTTTCTGGTGAGTCTCTGTATGTGCTTTGCGATCCCGTGGCTCGCCAGCCTGGAGCCCTACTCGCAGCTTTTCCTGTCGCCGTTGGCCCGCGGTGCCAGCATGCCGCTCGTGCACACCATCAAGCTGCTGGAGTGCTTCGTGCTGATGCTGGTCATGAGCACCCTGGTGCACATCGCGCTGGTGTTCCCGGAGCAGCGCCCGGTCCTGCTGCGCCACCGCTGGCTGCTGGTGCCCCTGTACCTGGCGCCACCACTCATCCTGGCCGCAGGGATGTTGCTGTCCCACGGCGACCTGCTCAACCGCATCGCGGCGGTATTCCATCTGCGCCTGGTGCTGACGACCTCGCTGCTGGTTGTCGCCACGCTGTTGATCCTGTTCAGTTACCGCCATTGCGATTCCCCCGCACAGCGAGAGCGGACCCGCTGGATCGTGGTCTCAATGGTCATCGTGGCCGTCAGTCACCTGGGTCTCTGGAACCTGCCGATCCTGATACGCGGCGCACCCCTGATCGCCAATTACGACTGGCTTCTGGTACCGCTGGCCCTGTTTCCCCTGTCGATGACCCTGGCGATCACCAATCACGAGCTGTTCGGGATCCGCGGGATCATCCGCGGACGGCTGCGGCTGCTGGAGGCGCGCCTGGAGCGCGAACAACACATGGTTATCCGACGCGACCAGCGCATCCGGGAACTTGGCCAGGAGATCGATCAGCTGCGGGTCGAGTTGCAGGAATACACCCTGGCGGAACGGGCCGCCTCAAACGGGCTGGAGGAGGCGCCCGTGCTGGGCCGGCTGGAAGAGCGCTATCCAGAGCTGGTAACAATCCGCCGAGAACGGCTGATCAGCGCCAGTCCCCTGTGGGAATCGGTCTTCGAGCAGGCGATCCTGGCGGCCCGGAGCCCGGCGCCGGTCATGATCGTGGGGGAATCCGGGACTGGAAAAACCGACTTGGCCTGGACCATACACCGGCTCGGGCCGCGTAAGGACGCGGTCTACAAGGCAATCAGCTGCGCCCAGTTCGAACATGCCGACCCGGCCTTCGCGCTGGGGAGGATTTTCGGTATCGGGACAGGCCACGGGCTCCCCAATGTGCCGCGGGAAGGACACAGGGGGCTGTTGGAAGAATGCGATGGCGGCACCCTGTTCCTCGATGATGTGGACCGGCTCCCGCTGAATGTACAGGACCTGCTGCTGTACCCACTGGAGGGCAAGCCGTTCGAGCCCGGCATCGGCAGCGGCCCGGCGCGCACGGTGGCGGTCCATTTCGTCTTCGCCACCAATCGGGATCCCGCCCGGCTGGTACGTGACGGCGCCTTCCGCGCCGATGTCCTGAGCCGTATCGGTACGCGCATCGATATCCCGCCATTACGGGAACGACCGGAAGACATCCCGCTGCTGGTCGAGCATTTCACCCGGAAGGTATCGGTGGAGCTCGGGCACGAGATCACGGTGATCTCGCCCGGCACCCTAAAGCGCCTCTGCCGCCATACCTTCGGCGAGGGTAACGCGCGGGAACTAAGGCTGGAGATACAAAAGGCCATTGGCAAGGCCATGCTGGAAAATGACAACGTGCTGCGGGCCGGGTACTTGTCGGACAGGCTGGGCGAGCCGGCAAGGCATGGACAGGCACCACCGGCGGCGGCCCTCGCCACGTCCGCCGGCCGGCCCGGGCCGCCGGAGCGCGGCAGCGAGGCCGCCGAGGTATCCCGGGAACTGGCCGCGCTGCGCAGGCACCGTTTTCAGATCAAGCCGGCGGAGAAGGAACTCGGGCTGAGTCACAAGTCACGCACCCTGTCCAACCACTTGCGGGGTATCTGCATACGGGCGCTTTGCGAACATGACTGGAACCCGCCACGCGCCGCCCGGGCGCTCGCGCAGACCGGGGAGCCGGCCATTGCGGCGAAACTGGAAGGCAAGATGCGCCGTTACCTGGAAAACATCGGCCAGAACGTGCGCAGTGGGACCGAGAGCAGGCTCTACAACAATCTCCCCGTTGCCTATCACGATGCATTGAACCAGGCCATCCAACGAGAAGGCCGGACAGCGGTACAGGCTTAGCTGTTCCCGTGACGGCGCGTGCAGGGACTTGCCCTGAATGAATCATCGCGCCGCGCACGATGTCAATGTTGGATGCGGCTGCCCCTTCTTACGCTGCTCCCGACGATAGGTGCCGGCGGTATCACCTGACCTGAATGGCTCAAGAAGGCCTATTCTCTGACGCTGATCGGCGGAGAATCGCTACCGGCGTTTCCTCGACCTCATCCGCATCGACCACCCAGCGTTCGTCGAGCGCCGCATCCCGCCACGCGGCGAATGCCGGCGATACGAGGATGGCGTCCATGTACGTCCGTACGTCACCGGCGACCGCGATGTCATAGGTATCCAGGCGCGCGACCACGGGGGCGTACATCGCATCCACGGCATTGAATGCGCCGAACAGGAAGGGCTCAGACGTCCGGCTGCCGTAGCTGTCTCTCGCACGTCGCCAGAGCGTGCAGATCCGCGCGACGTCCCCGGCGACCGCCATTCCCCTATCGCGGCGTTCATAGCGCTTTCCGAGATTCATTGGGCAGGCGTCCCTCAGCGCCGTGAACCCGGCATGCATCTCGCTCGACATCGCACGCGCGAGCGCACGCGCGGCTGGATCGGCAGGCCAGATCGCCTTGCCTGGATACCGGTCTGCGAGGTACTCGATGATCGCCAGGCTTTCCCACACCGTGACTTCTCCATCGACGAGGACCGGCACGGTCGAGCCGTCCGTGAATGCGGCCAACCGCGGCCCGAACTCGGGCGTATCCAGCGGGATGAGCGTCTCGGTGAACGGGATATCGAATGCACGCATCAAGATCCAGGGTCTCAGCGACCACGACGAGTACATTTTGTTGCCGATAACAAGCTGCATGCCCAGATGCTTGCAGAGGATGACCCAGCAGGCAAGTACCGGACAAGATTCGTCCCCTATTCTGCGGCGCAACGGTCTATCCTTGCGCATACCGGAGGGGCCGGCAGGCAAGGTGCCGAGACGCTCGGCCGTTCCGGGTGGCTGTCCTGCCGCAGCAGCAGCGAGATAACGGCGGGTATCAGATGACTATTGCCCGGGCGTCCGGGCAGACAACCCGTGGCGCAAAGCCGATTGGCAAACTGACAACGAAAACGCGACATTGGAGAGCAAGATGACAAAGAGGCAATTTTTGGTATTAGCGGCTGCCCTGGCCACAGCCGTTTCGTTCGATGCGGCCGCGCAGTCGGCCGACACCGCTCCGACCCAGACAGAATCCACCCCAGCGGCGGCATCCCCGGGCGGGGCCATGACCCCGGAGCAGATGATGCAGAAAATGCAGGAGATGCATCAGCAGCGCATGCAGATGATGCAGTCGAATACCCAGGGCATGCCGCCGATGGGACCATGGCGCGGCATGTCGGGTGGCCCGCCCGGCGGCTGCGGAGGTATGCCGTATGGAATGGGAATGAAGCAGCAGAATATGGGTATGCGGCAGCAGCACATGCAGACCATGGAAAAGCGTTTGGAGAATATTGAAAACCTGATGCGCGAGTTGGTGGAGTTGCAGAAGGCGAAATGAGGCAACAGCAACGGGTTGGGTCCTGCCCGACCCGGCTTTGCATGCCGCCGCAGCCAACGAGCGAACCCCTGACCATGTCGCGATGCCGATTCAACTCGCTGTAGCCTCCCAGATGTCAGCCTCTTCATGACCGGGGACGGTCTACATCGAAAACTCCACCCTCTGATCGGCGACCGATTCGCCTATCTCGGGGAGATCTGGGTCTTGGTCGAGGTCCTGAGCGACACGGACAGTGTGGTATTGCGCCGCTGCGAGGACTCCGGACGCGGCAATGTCCAACGGAATATGTACGGCATGCCGACACGCCGCACACAAGACACCATGACCTTACAAATCTCAGACGCCGCAGGAGACGGCTATTCAGACGACATCATGGTGCTGCTGGAGGGTCGACAGGTCAGCCCAGGCTAGGAGTCTGCGCGGTAGAAAGTATCCCTACTGCAAAAGCGCCACGGCGTTCCATTTTCCTGTTATTTTTCGTTGCGTAGTGCCCACTATGCGCCTCAAAAGAACAGAAAACTGTCGTCGCCGTGCCACTTTTTCGCTACGGGTATTTCTACCGCGCAGGCTCCTAG
>JASFJQ010000268.1:0-4234 GCA_050121305.1 Chromatiaceae bacterium | reverse complement strand
CTATTTCCAATCAGGGTAATGTCATAGCTTACCTTGTCGCCCAACAGAAGATCCTCGACAAACCCCAGATGATCCACAGACAGGAAGGGTGCCAGCGATGAGGATCTATTGAGATCAAACAGCACCAGCTCGCTTCCCGGACCCCGTAATCGCGCATAGAGCTCGCTGACCACCGCGGGCGTGCTGACGGTGGCATCCACCAGCGACTGAAAAGCAAGAACGGGTGGGATTTCTCCGACCCGGCCTGCCGACTCGAGCGCCCGCAGCCGACGCCGCAACGCCTCGGTCACGAGGTAGGTCTGATAACCGGCGTTCTTAGGAAACGAGTTGTACTTGTAGGGATCGTACTCCGGAAGAATCTCCAACCAGGCAAATTGCGCAAAATACTCGAACCGAGTGAGCACATTTCCCAGTTCAGCGAAACGCGAGAACGGTGTGACGCCGATCATCGGTGAGAACAGCATCAGCGCGTCCGCTGGCACCAACTCAGAATCATCCAGCGCATCCAGCGCATGACCGAGCACCAAGGCGCCGCCATTGGAATAACCAGCGAGAAACAGCGGGGCCTCCTCCCCGACACGTTCACGGACAGCGGCGGCCCCCAGCGCCACGGCCGCCCGCCAGTCACCCCAATCTGCCTGCACCAGACCCATCGGTACCGTGCCATGCCCAGGCATGCGCAAGACCAGTGCATAACAGCCTTCAGCCACATAGAGTTGCGCGAGGTGGCGCATGCTGTACGGCGAATCCGTCAGACCATGGACCAGTAGGACACCACAACGTGGCTGACCTAGCGGCTGCGCTTCAAACGTGCGATTGAAGTCTTCAGGGAAACGGCCCGGATCGGTGGCGCTGCCGCGGTGATAGCGATTGAAATCCAGCCGATCAGCCGGGCCCGTCTGATCGTAGACGAGACGCTGGAGCTCTTCAAACAGCCGCGCTTCCCGCTGCAGATAGTCATCCAGACCGGACATCTTTTCGATGTCCCGGCGGCTGAATTGACTGGGCAATTCGATCGTGTGCCAAAGCTGTAGTTCCGGCATATTGCGTGAATACAGCGCCCAGCCGAATACGGCGGCAGCAAGCAGCGCAACCGCAACCAGCGATACCAGAGCGGACAACCGCACAATCTTCTTTACGGGCACCTCGACCCCCGATCAGGGACTCCAGGCTGGAAACGATCGGCGCGAAACGGCCCGATCGGCAGGCTGGAGCGTCCGTCGAGGATCAACTCACTGACGATGCGGCCGACGATCGGCGACAACTGAAAGCCGTGCGCGGAGAAGCCGAAGGCATGGAACACCCCCGGCGCATGGATCGCCGGTCCGATCACCGGAATCTGATCCGGTGTAAACCCCTCAATACCGGCCCAGAAGCGCACGATGCGCGCATTGCCCAGCCGCGGGAAAAGCGTCATCACGGTGCGCGCGCTTTCGGCCATGTTGGCGTAATCCATCTCGGTGCGGAGCCTGTCGATATCGAGCCGCGCGAGATGCGCGCCGCCGATCACCACGGTGCCGTTCTGCATCTGCTTGAACGACAGTTTGCGCGAAGCGGCGCCGACCACCGGATCGATGAAATGTGGCAGACGCTCCGTGACCATCAGCGCAGGCGCCCGGGGCTCCAGCGGGATCCGATCGCCGATGACGGCCGCAAGCCGCGCGCCCCAGGCGCCGGCCGCATTGACCACTACCGGCGCCCGCAGTTCGCCCGCGGACGTCGCAGCGACCCATGCATCCCCTTCGCGTTCGAGGGCGTCGACGCGAACGCCGGCGACAAACTCTACGCCGAGCGACTCGGCCTTGCGCCGGACCGCCGTGGTCGCATGATAGGGGCGCGCGTAGCCGTCGCCGTCACACCACAGGGCGCCGACACAATGGGGCGCCAGCGCCGGGACCTTCGCGTACAGCTCGTCACGACCGATCATCCGTTCATGGTCGTAGCCCAGATCCCGCACCAATGCCGCACGTGCCTCCAGCGACTCTAGATCCGTCGCGTTCTCCGCCACCCGCGCCTGTCCGGCAAGCTTCACGTCACAGTCGTCGTCCACGAGTTCACGGATATGCGCCCAGATCGCGGCCGCCTCGACCGTCAGCGGGATCTCCGCCGGATGGCGGTTGAGTTTACGCAGCCCGCCGGCATTCACACCGGACGCATGCCTGCCCGGGTGGTCGCGATCCACCACCACCCCCTTCACGCCGCGCTTGGCGAGGTACAGCGCGGTGAACGAACCGACCAGACCGCCGCCCACGATCAGGACCTCGGCCTTCATCACGACTGCAGATTCGCCATTTCATTGATCGTGATCGGTTTAAGCGGCGTGCGGACCCGATACGGCTCGACATCGCCCGGCGCACAACCTGTTTCGCTGGCGATCAGCTGCGCTACCGATTCGGCGCATTGTCGACCCTGGCATGGCCCCATGCCACAACGCGTGAAAAATTTGACGGCGTTTGGCGATCGGTGCCCCGCGCCGACGGCGCGTCGCACATCACCTGCGGTGACCTCCTCGCAGCGGCACAGCAACTGCTCGTCGCTCGGATGCCGCAACATCACCGTCGGCGGACGGAACAGCGCATCGAGGAAAGGCCGGATCCACAGCTCCTGTTTCATCCAGGTCAGATCCTGGCGCCCCAGACGGTCACGCTGCGCCGCGTCGATTCGGCCGAGCCGGCACGCCGCATCGAGTGCCGCCAGTCGACCGGCGTGTTCGGCGGTCCGTGCACCGCCGATGCCGGCACCATCGCCGGCCACGCTGATCATCGGCAGGTCGGTGGCGCCCCAGGGATCGGTCGCCGGGCGCCAACACTGCTGGGCGGCATCCCAGCGATGGCGGCAGCCGGCGGCACGGCTCAGATGGGTCTGTGGAATAACGCCGAAGTGGGTAAGCAACAAGCGGGTATCGATGCGCTGCAGGCGGCCACGGTGCAGGAACTCTACCGCATGTACCCGATCGCCGCCGACGGCGCTCAGCTGCTGCACACCGTGCAGCATGGGTATGCCTGCGGCCTTGAGATCGCGCTTGTAGCGCAGCCCCTTGGTTAGATAATGGCCGGCCAGTAACGCCTTGGGCAAGTGCGGCACCGCACGCAGCCAGTTGGTGAGCGGCTGCACATCGAGCAGCGCCTGCACCGCGACACCGGCGCGAAGATACTGCCACCCGAGCAGCAACAGCAGCGGCCCGCTCCCCGCCAGCACCACCCCGTCTGCCGGCACCAGTCCGGCCTGCTTCATCAGGATCTGGCCGGCCCCGGCGTTCATGACCCCGGGCAGGGTCCATCCGGGGAAAGGCACCGGGCGTTCCTGCGCGCCACCGGCGATAATCACCCGCTCGGCCTGCAGCAGCCGCGCCTGGCCCTTGTGGATCACGCCCAGCTCGGCGCGGCTGTCTAGCGCCCAGACCGCGACATCGGCGATCCACTGCGCCGACGATGCACGCATCCCCTGTACGAGCTCGGCGCCGCGCTGGTATTCGTCGCCGAGATGTTCGGCGCGCCGCACCGGCATGGCCTCGATATTGCGGTAGATCTGACCTCCCGGGGTCGACTGTTCGTCGAGCAGGACGGTGTCGACCCCATGCGCCGCGGCCGTCACCGCCGCACTGAGTCCGGCCGGCCCGGCCCCGATCACCGCGAGTTCGTAGCGCGCCTTCATGCCCCGACACCCTGCTGGCGCCGAATCCGCATGCCCTCTTCGACCCGGACCATGCAGGCCTGGCGGTTAGGACGGCCATCAATCTCCATCAGGCAGTCGAAACAGACACCCATCATGCAGAAGGGTGCGCGCGCCTGACCCGATACCGGCGTGCTGCGGGTAGGGATCAGGCCATGGAGCAATACCGCGGCCGCCACACTCGCACCCGCCGGCACCCGTACCGGTTCGCCCTCGATATCGACGGTGACGGTCTCGGTAGCGCGCTCATCGAGCCTTTTGAACAACTGAAACTCCGTGGCCTATGGCGGTGTGGCTAGCCCGAAAATCTCACCAGGCGAACGACCAAAATCGAAAAACAGGCTTTGAAACATGGTGTTAGGTCCAAATTTCTGCTCTCGGGTAAATGACAGTCTGTTCTATGTGGCTTTTGGACGCCGGCCTGGAGCGAACGAAATGTCCGGAGCACTTCGTCGCACAAGCCCCGCAGGGGTGAGTCGCAGGGACGCGCCGAACAAAATGTTAGCCATAGCGTCCGCTTGAGTGAAGGCCAAGTACAAGCGCGCTTGGACAAGCGAGGACC
>JASFJQ010000267.1:0-4236 GCA_050121305.1 Chromatiaceae bacterium | reverse complement strand
GTGCGCTAATTGACTGAAATCCCATTATTTTGGTGATCTTGCTCGGGTGACAATCCGCCCAATCCTGCATACCATTTCGGTTTGGCTGTGCTAACCGTGTCCCGTATGAAAACCAGCGCCGAAATTCGCTCCGCCTTTCTCGACTTTTTTGCCGGCAAGGACCATCAGGTCGTGGAGTCTAGCCCGCTCGTACCCGCCAACGACCCGACGCTCTTGTTTACCAATGCCGGCATGGTGCAGTTCAAGGACGTCTTTACCGGCAAGGACAAGCGCGCCTATCTGCGGGCCGCGTCGTCGCAGCGCTGCGTGCGGGCCGGCGGCAAACACAATGATCTGGAGAACGTCGGCTACACCGCGCGTCACCATACCTTCTTCGAGATGTTGGGAAACTTCAGCTTCGGCGACTATTTCAAACGCGAGGCGATTCAATACGCCTGGGAGTTCCTGACCGAGGTCATGCAGCTGCCGGCGGAAAAACTCTGGGTCACCGTATATCTCGACGACGACGAGGCGGCCGCGATCTGGTTGGACGAGATAGGCGTCGACCCGGCGCGGTTTACGCGCATCGGCGACAAACCGGGCGGCAAGCCCTTCGAGAGCGACAACTTCTGGTCGATGGGCGACACCGGTCCCTGCGGTCCCTGTTCAGAGATCTTCTTCGACCACGGCCCCACGGTGTCTGGAGGTCCACCCGGGACCCCGGAAGAGGATGGCGACCGCTACATCGAGGTCTGGAACCTGGTCTTCATGCAGTACAACCGCGACGCCGATGGCAAGCTGACGCCACTGCCCAAGCCCTCGGTTGACACCGGTATGGGGCTGGAGCGGCTCGCAGCGGTAATGCAGGGCGTGCATTCCAATTACGAAACCGATCTGTTTCAGGGGCTGATCAAGGCTGCGGCTGAGGCGACCAAGACCGACGATCTGCGTTCCAAGTCATTGCGGGTGATCGCTGATCACATTCGGGCCTGTGCATTTCTGATCGTCGATGGCGTGACCCCGGGTAATGAGGGTCGCGGCTATGTGCTGCGCCGGATAATACGGCGCGCGATTCGGCACGGTTATCAACTGGGCCAGCAGCAACCGTTTTTCTACCAGCTGGTCGATGCGCTGGATGTACAGATGGGAGACGCCTACCCCGAGTTGCGCAGGGCCAAGGCGCTCGTCGCCCGCGTCCTCAAACTCGAGGAAGAGCGCTTCGCTGAGACGATCGAGCAGGGTATGAAGATCCTCGACGAGGCTATCGAGGGGCTCCCGGGTGAGGTGGTCCCCGGCTCGTTGGTCTTCAAGCTCTACGACACCTTTGGCTTCCCGACCGATCTGACGGCCGACATTGCGCGCGAACGCGGATTGGGGATAGACCGCGAGGGCTTCGAGCGCGAGATGGAGACGCAGCGCTCAAGGGCGCGGGCAGCAAGCCACTTCGCGGTGGAGCAGGCGACCGATGTCGATATCGAGGGTGAGACGGACTTCACTGGCTACGATCGTCTGAGTGATACCGCCACTGTGGTCGCCTTGTTCAGCGATGGCCAGTCGGCCGATCAACTCAGCGCGGGCGAGAATGGCATGGTCGTCCTCGACCGTACGCCGTTCTATGCCGAGTCTGGTGGCCAGGTGGGGGATGTTGGTCATCTGCGTGTCGCCGGCGGCGGCGAGTTTGCGGTCATCGACACGCGTAAGCAGGCCGGTACGGTGTTTGCGCACATCGGCAAGCTGCGAGCCGGTGAACTGCGGGTCGGCGACAGTGTTTCCGCCGAGGTGGATACCGGCCGGCGTAAGGATACTGCGCTCAACCATTCGGCGACCCATCTATTGCACGCGGCATTGCGCCAAGTCCTTGGCGATCACGTGACGCAGAAGGGCTCCCTGGTCGAGGCCGAGCGTCTGCGCTTCGATTTTTCGCATTTCGAGCCAGTGACCCGCGAGCAGATGATCGAGATCGAACGCTTGGTCAATGAGCAGATCCGCGCCAATCACATCGTCGAGACGCGCATCATGGCGATCGAAGACGCCAAGGCCTCCGGCGCGATGGCGCTGTTCGGCGAGAAATATGACGCCCAAGTACGCGTGTTGCGCATGGGCGATTTCTCGACCGAGTTGTGCGGTGGGACACACGTCAAGGCCCTTGGCGACATCGGCCTGTTCAAGATCACAGTTGAGACCGGTATCGCGTCGGGCGTCAGGCGCATCGAGGCGGTCACCGGTGGGCGCGCGATCGAATGGATCGAGGCCGACGAGGAGCGCCTGCAGCGGATCGGCGGTCTGATCAATGCCGGCAAGGAGGAGCTGGAAGACAAGTTGAGCAGGCTTGTCGAACGCAGCAAGCGGCTTGAAAAGGAGCTCGAGCAGCTCAAATCCAAACTGGCCTCGGCCGCCGGCTCGGACTTGGCCTCGCAGGCAGTAGATGTCAACGGCGCCAAGGTGTTGGCCGCACGCCTCGACGGTGCCGATCCGAAATCCCTGCGCGATACCCTGGACCAGCTCAAGAACAAGCTCGGCAGTGGAGTGATCCTGCTCGCAGCGGTCAATGGTGAGAAGGTCAATCTGATCGCCGGTGTGACCAAGGACCTCACCGATCGGTGTCGCGCGGGTGATCTGGTGAAAATTGCCGCCGAGCAGGTCGGAGGCAAGGGTGGCGGCCGGCCCGACATGGCACAAGCCGGTGGCTCGGATCCGAATGGTGTGGCTAAGGCGCTGGAGCTGGCCCACGGCTGGGTGGCCGAAAGGCTTTAAGTCGACGCCGTAATAGTGTTAAATCGCGCTCTTTTGCCGCGCGCGCATCATCGCGCCGGGCTTGTCGAAATCGGGTTGCTGTAGCGACATGGCGCTGATCGTCCAAAAATATGGTGGTACCTCGGTGGGCTCGATCGAGCGCATCCAACACGTGGCGGCGCGCGTCAAGCGCCAACGCGAGCGGGGTGATGACGTCGTAGTGGTTGTATCCGCGATGTCTGGTGAGACCAATCGCCTGATCGCCCTCGCCAGCGAGATCAGCGACCACCCCAGCCCACGAGAGATGGATGTCCTGGTCTCTACCGGCGAACAGGTGACAATCGCGCTGCTGTGTCTCGCCTTGCATGAGATCGGTTGCACCGCCCGCTCCTACACTGGGGCACAGGTCCACATCCTCACCGATAGCGCACATTCCAAGGCACGTATCAAAGACATCGATCATGCACGCGTCTGTGCAGACATCAGGAGTGGGCGGGTGGTCGTGGTTGCCGGTTTCCAGGGTGTGGACGAGCATGGCGATATCACCACGCTGGGTCGCGGCGGTTCTGATACGACCGCAGTAGCTATGGCTGCCGCGCTGGATGCCGATGAGTGCCAGATCTTTACCGACGTCGACGGTGTTTACACTACCGATCCGCGGGTGGAGCCCAAGGCGCGCAAGCTCGATCGCATAACCTTCGAAGAAATGCTCGAGATGGCCAGCCTCGGCTCGAAGGTCCTGCAGATCCGCGCGGTCGAGTTCGCTGGGAAGTACAACGTTCCCCTGCGGGTTCTGTCTAGTTTCGAAGACGGTGGTGAGGGAACTCTGATCACCCTGGAGGAAGACAACGTGGAAGCGGCAAAGATTGCGGGCATCGCGTTCAACCGCGACGAAGCCAAATTGACGATCCGGGGGGTACCTGACCAACCAGGCGTGGCGTACAAGATCGTCGGCCCGGTGGGTGAGGCGAACATCGAAGTCGACATGATTGTGCAGAATATCGCCGAAGACGGCACCACCGACTTCACCTTTACGGTCAACCGCACCGATTACAGCCGGGCGCTGGACATACTCAATAAGACGGCCAATGAACTCGGCGCACGCGAAGTTGTCGGTGATGAGAGGATCGTCAAGCTCTCGCTCGTGGGCGTGGGGATGCGGTCGCATGCCGGCATAGCGAGCAAGATGTTCGCGGCTTTGTCGCAGGAAGGCATCAATATCCAGATGATCTCCACCTCCGAGATAAAGATCTCGGTGGTGGTGGACGAAAAATATCTCGAGTTGGGGGTGCGGGCGCTGCACGAGGCGTTTGACTTGGCTGAGGAATCCCCGGCCTAAGCGGCTACCTTGCTTCTGCTGGGGCGAGGTTGTTGCTACTATTAGAAAGCTCCTAATCGAAAATAAGAATAGGGGTATGGTTGGCAAACCGACACACTGGCTGGGCTAGAGGGATAGAGCGGCCCGATCGCTGTGTTGCAAAGGAGTGGTTCCATGTTGATCCTTACCCGCAGGGTGGGCGAAAC
>JASFJQ010000266.1:0-4256 GCA_050121305.1 Chromatiaceae bacterium | reverse complement strand
ACCGGTCCCCTAGTGCTGCGGGAGGAACCGCCGAACAAACTGTGACGGGGACTAATCCCAGCTCAGCGCACCGCCGGTCTGGTATTCGGTCACCCGGGTCTCGAAGAAGTTCTTCTCCTTCTTGAGATCCAGCACCTCGGACATCCACGGGAAGGGATTGGTCGCGCCCGGGTATTGCTCGGGCAGGCCGATCTGGGCGCAGCGCCGGTTGGCGATGAACTGCAGGTACCCCTCGAACATCGGTGCGTTCAGGCCGAGGATGCCGCGCGGCATGGTGTCATAGGCGTACTGGGTCTCGAGCGCGACCGCCTCGCGGATCATGTCCACAATCTCGGCCTTGAAGGCATCGGTCCAGATGTGCGGGTTTTCCAGCTTGATCTGGTTGATGACATCGATGCCGAAGTTCATGTGCATGGATTCGTCGCGCAGGATGTACTGGAACTGCTCGGCGGTGCCGGTCATCTTGTTGCGCCGACCCATGCTCAGTATCTGGGTGAAGCCGACATAGAAGAAGATGCCCTCGAAGATCACATAGAAGGCGACCAGCTCGCGCAGCAGCTTCTGATCGTTCTGCGGCGTGCCGGTATGGAAGTTCGGATCGGCCAGGTGTTGGGTAAAGGGCAGCGCCCACTCGGCCTTGCGGGCCACCGCGGGCACCTCGCGATACATATTGAAGACCTCGCCCTCGTCGAGGCCGAGCGACTCGATCACATACTGGTAGGCGTGGGTGTGCAGGGCCTCCTCGAAGGCCTGGCGCAGCAGGTACTGGCGGCACTCCGGGTTGGTGATGTGGCGATAGACGGCCAGCACCAGATTGTTCGCGACCAGCGAATCGGCGGTGGAGAAAAAGCCCAGGTTGCGCTTGATGATGGTGCGCTCGTCGTCGGTCAGGCCGTTGGGGTCCTTCCACAGCTGGATGTCGGCGTTCATGTTGATCTCTTGCGGCATCCAGTGATTGGCGCAGCCGTCGAGGTATTTCTGCCAGGCCCACTCGTATTTGAACGGCACCAGCTGATTCAGGTCGGCATGACAGTTGATGATCTTCTTGTCGTCGACGCGGATGCGCCCGGCCCCCATCTCGAGGGCCTCCAGCCCGGTCGCGCCGGATGCCGCGCCGCTCGCGTAGTCGACGGACGGTTCCGCGACCGCGTAGGGATCGGGGTTGACGCTGGGTGCAGCACCGGCGGTCGCCATCAGCACCTGATTGTCGACCAGGCCATCGCCGGCGCGGAGCGGCCGGTGTTCGTTGGCGGCATCGTCTGCCGGGGTCGGTGCAGGACCACCCGCGGTCGCCGAGGGCGGTGCGACACGCCCCGGATGCGGTGTACTGGTACTGGCCTGCAGTGGATCGTCCCAATTGAACATCATTTCCCCTCGTGTTCGTGCTTCTGTCGTGGTTTGGGCGTCTTGTCGACGCCCGTTGCAGTCACGGGCCGATCGGCCGAGGCTGCCTCGGTGTTGGTGCCGGAGTGACCCCAGTCCCCCCTGGGTGGTGGTCTATGACATTGAGTAAATGTCGGGCGAGAGTTCGTGGGACCCCTCCGGCATTGACTGTGACGACGGCTGTTGGACGGATCCCCCGCGAGCCCGCCCATCGGGGACGCGGTGACCGCTGCCTCGACGCCGTCGCTATTAGGTCATCGCGAGTCAACATGGCTGGTGTGCTCCGCCTGCCGGCCCGGCCTATTGGCAGGCCTCGCAGTCGGGGTCGAGGATGCTGCAGACCTTGGGGGCTGCATCCTCCGCGGCGTCCATGGGCATGGCCTGATGGCTGCCGCCGACCGCATTCAGTTTGTTGGCCTTGCTGCTGTCGTCCATGGTCGATTTCTCGACATGGGTGGCACCCATCGAGCGCAGGTAATAGGTGGTCTTGAGGCCGCGCACCCAGGCCAGCTTGTAGAGGTTGTCGAGCTTCTTGCCCGAGGGCTCCGACATATAGAGATTCAGGCTCTGCGCCTGATCGATCCACTTCTGTCGGCGGCTGCCGGCCTCGACCAGCCAGCGCGGATCGACCTCGAAGGCCGAGGCGTAGAGTGCCTTGAGATCGTCAGGGATGCGGTTGATCGGCTGCACCGAGCCGTCGTAGTACTTGAGGTCGTTGACCATCACCGGATCCCAAAGGTCGAGCGCCTTGAGGTCGCGCACCAGGTAGGGGTTGACCACCGTGAACTCACCCGACAGATTCGACTTGACGAACAGGTTCTGGTAGGTGGGTTCGATGGACTGGCTTACGCCGCAGATGTTCGAGATGGTCGCGGTCGGTGCGATCGCCATGGTGTTGGAGTTGCGCATGCCCACGGTCTTGACGCGCTCGCGCAGGGAATCCCAATCGAGCGTGCTGCTGTCGTCGACCTGCAGGTAACCGCCGCGCTCCTCGCCGAGCCGGGCCAGTGAGTCGATCGGCAGTATGCCCTGGCTCCACAGGGAACCCTCGAAGCTGTAGTAGCGGCCGCGCTCTTCGGCCAGATCGGTCGAGGCCTGGATCGCGAAATAGGACACCACCTCCATGGAACGGTCGGCGAACTCGACCGCGTCCTGGCTCGCGTAGGGCAGCCGCATCTTGTACAGCGCATCCTGGAAGCCCATGATGCCGAGACCCACCGGACGATGGCGCAGGTTGGAGCTGCGCGCCTGCGGCACGCTGTAGTAGTTGTACTCGATCACATTGTCTAGCATGCGCATCGCGGTGCCGATGGTCTTATGCAGCTTGGGGATGTCGAGCCCGTTGTCGTCCACATGTGCGGCGAGGTTGACCGAACCCAGGTTGCATACCGCGATCTCGTTGTCGTTGGTGTGCAGCGTGATCTCGGTGCACAGGTTGGAGCTGTGGACCACACCGGCGTGTTGATTGGTGTAGCGGATGTTGCATGGGTCCTTGAAGGTCACCCAGGGGTGGCCGGTCTCGAACAGCATGCCCAGCAGTTTGCGCCACAGGTCGCTGGCCTTGAGCCTCTTGGCGACGTTCATCTCGCCGCGCGCCGCCTTCTCCTCGTAGCGGATATAGGCCTCTTCGAAGGCCCTGCCGGTCAGGTCGTGCAGGTCACTGGTCTCGTCCGGGGAGAACAGCGTCCAGTCACCGTCCTCGGCGACGCGCTTCATGAACAGGTCCGGGATCCAGTTCGCGGTGTTCATGTCATGGGTGCGCCGACGGTCGTCGCCGGTGTTCTTGCGCAGGTCGAGGAATTCCTCGATGTCGATGTGCCAGGTCTCGAGGTAGGCACATACCGCGCCCTTGCGTTTGCCGCCCTGGTTGACTGCGACCGCGGTGTCGTTGGCGACCTTGAGGAAGGGCACGACGCCCTGTGATTTACCGTTGGTGCCCTTGATATGCGCGCCCATGCCGCGCACCCGGGTCCAGTCGTTGCCCAGGCCGCCGGCGAACTTCGACAGCAGCGCATTGTCTTTGATGGCCCCGTAGATGCCGTCGAGATCGTCCGGCACCGTGGTGAGATAGCAGCTCGAGAGCTGTGGCCGCAGCGTGCCGGAGTTGAACAGCGTTGGCGTCGAGCTCATGAAGTCGAAGCTCGACAGCAGGTTGTAGAACTCGATCGCGCGTCCCTCGCGGTCGATCTCGTTGATCGCCAGTCCCATGGCCACGCGCATGAAGAACGCCTGTGGCAGTTCGAAGCGGATACCTTTCGAATGGATGAAGTAGCGGTCATACAGGGTCTGCAGACCGAGATAGGTGAACTGCAGATCGCGTTCCGGCTGGAGCGCCGCGCCCAGCCGCTCCAGGTCGTATTGCGTCAGCCGTTTGTCGAGCAGTTCGAGGTCTGCGCCGCGCTTCACGTAGCTGGCGAAATACTCGCCATAGCCCTGACCCATCTCGTGCTGGGTGGCGACGCCAGTGTCCAGGCCGAGGAAGCCGAGGGCCTCGCGGCGCAGCATGTCCATCAGCAGTCGCGCCGCGGCATAGGAATAGTTGGGCTCCTGTTCGATCAGCGTGCGCGCGCTCATCACCAGCGCCTGTGAGACATCCTGTTCCTTGACGCCGTCGAACAGATTGCGGCAGGTGTCGTCGAGGATCGATTCGACCGTAACCGCCTCGAGACCGCTGCAGGCCTCGGTGACCAGCCTGCGCAGACGTTCGATATCCAGCGGGCGCTGGGTGCCGTCCGCGAGCGTCACATTGAGGCGGTTCTCCGACTTCTCGGTGGTCTTCTTTGCGGCCTCTTCGGCCCGCTTGCGCGCCTGTTCCTCGCGGTACAGCACATAAGAGCGTGCGACCTTGTGCTCGCCCGAGCGCATCAGTGCGA
>JASFJQ010000265.1:0-4257 GCA_050121305.1 Chromatiaceae bacterium | reverse complement strand
TCGCCTGGTGAGATTTTCGGGCTAGCCAGCATAGCTCACCGTTTTTCGTAGCGAGGGCGCCGAGACGCCGCTATGGCGGGGTGCACGCAGTGGAAGGCGGTTCGCCCGAAGGGCCGATGCCAGGGATGGCATCGGACAACGCACCGTCTCAGCGCGCGTATCGGGCCGCGCAGTCGGTAAGCGGTGAGATATCCGGGCTGGCAGCGACTATCAATGCGTCTGGTGTTGGTAGACGCCGTCCCGATATCCGGTAAAAAGTTCGGCCAGCGCAGGATTGGATACCGGCGCCGTGTCCGGTGCGGGCTCGAGGTTGCGCTCGGCGACATAGGTCTGGTGATCGCCGCCGTCCACCACGACGCGGTACCAGGGCTGGTCTTTTGGTGGGCGGGAGCGGGCAACCTGGTCATACCATGCCTGGGACCCCTGGAAGCTGGCGTCCACATCCACCACCACGCCACGGTAGTTGAAGCGATTATGGAAAATGATCTGTCCGACAAAAAATTTCGGTTTCGCCATCATTGTGCCTTTCTCCTCGGCAGATAGTTCAGGCCTCCGCAATCAAGACTGCTCGCCGTGGTGCAGGGTACCCCTCGACCGTAAATCGCTTATCGGCGGGATCGAGAAAATCTGCAAGAGACTCAAACGCCATCCACGCCGTTGCCCGTTGCTCGTCAACCGTCGTCGCGGTGACGTCAACCAATTGGACAGCAAGGAATCCGCATCGTTTCAGCCAGGTCTGCAGCATCCCCGCGGTTGGGATGAACCAGACGTTGCGCATCTTCGCGTAGCGGCCGGCCGGCACCAGGAGCTGGTCATCCCCACCCTCGATCACCAGGGTCTCGAGTACCAGTTGGCCGCCTGGCCGGAGCGCGCCCCGCAGTTCGAGCAAATGATCGATCGGTGAGCGCCGGTGATACAGAACCCCCATCGACAACACAGTGTCGAAGCGGGCCATACCGGCCGGCAAGGCCTCGATACCCAGCGGCAACATATGCACCCGCCCTGCAAGGCCGGGCGACATCGGCGCCAGCAGCCTGTGGATGGCGAGGAACTGGGCCAGAAACAGCGCCGTGGGATCGATCCCGATGACCCGCCGCGCACCCGCGTCGGCAAGTCGCCAACAGTGGTAGCCATTGCCGCATCCCACATCCAGCACCAGCCGCCCGGACAACGACGCGAGGCTCGAGCGTATGCGTTCCCACTTCCAGTCGGACCGCCATTCGGTGTCGAGCACGACGTCCCCGATACGGTAGGGCCCTTTGCGCCACGGACGCAAGGCGCGCAGGGCCTGCAACAGCGCATCGCGCGCACCCTCTGACATCGGCGTATCGGGGTTGAGGGCGACGGCGCCATCGCCGCAGTCGACCGTCCCCTGACCCAGGCGCGGTAATCCGTTCAGCACTGTGTTCCACTGTCCCCAGTCACCATGCGGCGCAAGATTCAACACCTGATCCAGCTGATGCGCTATCTGCTCCGCCCAGGGATCCAGTCCCTCTGTCCGTAGTATCTGCCGGAGCGCCTCGGCATCGATCATTTACGCGCCACCAGCGATACAAAATTGAAGCACTGAAACCATGGATCGACGCGTGCAAAACCGGCTTTGCGCAGGCGTTCCTGATGGATGCGCAGCGGCTCCGGTATCAGCACATTCTCGAGCGCATTGCGCTTTCGACTTATCTCGAGATCGCTGTAGCCATTGGCGCTTTTGAAGGCGTGATGCATCTCTGTCAGGAGCCGGTCGGCGGATTCATCGGCGCCGGCAATCTTCTCCGACAAAATCAGAATACCGCCCTCGATCAGACCCGCATGGACGCGTTCGAGCAGCGCGAGCCGGTCGCCTGGCGGCAGGAACTGCAGTGTAAAGTTCGATACCACCACTGAGGTCCGTTCGATCGCCACCTGACGTACGTCCGCGCACAACCACTCTATCTGCGGATACCGTGCGCACATCATTGTACGGGCACGCGACAACATCGCCGGCGCATTATCGACGCCCACCACCTTACAGTTCCTGCCGGCACTGCCCGCGGCCAGCGCAACCGTCGAGGCGCCCAGAGAACACCCGAGATCCAGCAAGGTGCTGCCCGGAAGAGCATACCGCTCGGCCATCAGCTGAATCATTTGGATGATCGCAGCATATCCGGGTACCGAGCGTCTGATCATGTCGGGGAACACCGCCGCGACGGCGTCATCGAAGACAAAATCGCCGGCCGGTGACGTCTCACCCGCAAACAGGCGATCGCTGGAATCGCTATCCGCCAAGCTCAGGCCCCCGATGTACGGAAAGCCCCGAGATTGTCCGTCGATCGGCCACCGATACCAGGACGACGACTAATTCGAGGCCTCACATCGCCTCCCCGTAGTCAATAGTGATTTCGGCATCATGGGTAATCGCCTGCAGGGCATACAGGTCAAAGCCATCGAATGCGGCATTGGATGGCGATGCATGATTGAGGTATCGCAGCATGTTCCTCCCGCTACGCCCGACCGGGTCCGGGTCGCCACCCCGTTCGTATACCCAGAGGACATACATGCCATCACGGCGCGCTGTTGGTCCATGAAAGGTACCGATGTATTCGTCTTTTGCGAGCTTGCGCGCCGCAAATACACCCAGGCCGTGAATCGACGATGTTGCGACATAGACGGTGCCGCGCAGCTGGGCGTTGGTACGGCGCAGCTTCCGATTCATGCCGGTACCTGGATACCCTGAATCGCCACTTTACCCTGGCAATACGCGACGGCACCCCAAGCCGCCCGACGATGGGGCAGCCTATCCGGGCCGACGTCGACGAGGACCTCGCCCAGGGTGCGGATTGAGCCCCCCTGTTCGCACAGAGATCGGGCCTGGACACGCAAAGCAACACGCATGGAAAGCAGCGTTAGGGTCGGTAAAAACTTGAGTCTGAACGGGCCCAGTAGGCGTGGCAAGTCGGTTGCAGGCCCGCAGCGCGACCCCAGGGGCACATGCCGCCGCGTTCAGCGATCCCGCGCCGGAAGGCCGCGGGACGGCACGACGCTCGATTGGACCTCAGGGCGGCGCCGCTCGGCGTCGCGGTCCTGCGTTGGCCGACAATGCCCCTCGTAGACAGACATCACGGCTTTCAACTCCGCAATCACGGCCATGCGCTCAGCGGCCGAGAGTCCTTCGACCTCGGACAATGCCTGGCCCGCCTCCAATGCCCTGATGTCAGACCAGACTGCCTGGCAGCCCTTCTCGCAGAGGTTTTCCACGCACTGGTCAACGAGTTTACGATTCACGCGTAATCCCCTCGTGCTGTAGCGGGATTAGTATAGAACCATGCAAGCACATAATCACGCACTAATAGATCAAAAAAACCTACGGCGCCGATGTTCTTGCTTTGTTCTCTTTTGCTGCTACAGTTACGGAGAACCAAACGAAAACATGGTGGAGGATCCGGGGATGCAACCCAGCCGGTATTTCATGCGCGACCTCAACGGTCGCAAGATCGACAGCATCATGGACTTCAATGTGGCACTGCGCCGCAGCCGCTCACGATCCCTGTTCGAGATCAGCGTATTCTTTGCAGCCTTGACCGCTTATCTCTTTGCGCTGGCTTTCAGCGCATGAGCTTCGCGCGCGCTCCTACTGTCGCGTTGGGAGAGCCCCGACCCGAAGGACCCGGCTTATGCCCCTGGGGGTAAATGCATAGCGCGCCAGGCACGAAGAATACGCGGGGGCGGCTCCGGCAAATCGGGTTCTGAACAAGGCGCCGCGCTGTGCCGGAACGCGTTTGTTTATACTCCGTAGCCTGTTCGCCAATTGGGGCCGCTGCCGGTCATGACCCGCTGTGCCGGCGCTTACCGCGCCTTTTATCGCTGGCTGATATTCTTCGGGATCGTCATATTCGGCGGTTTTGTTGCCTACCGCAACGGGCTGGTCGACCACCTGCTGCGTACTGACGAAAGCTATCTTTCAGGCGTCATCCTCGCGCTGTTTGTGTTCACGAGTCTCGACGCCGGACGGCGCGCGCGGTTTCTGGGCAGACAGCTATGCATCGCCATGGACATGTCCCTGCGCGCTAGCCAGGACCAGCCGCTGTTTGTCAACGACCCCGCAAGGGGCCTGCACTTTCGCACCGAAGACCATACCGATTCCTACGCTCATCACCACCTGTTGCTGCTGGCCAACAAGACGATGCAACACGGAACACTCTGCCGTCAGGAACTGCTCCTGGAGCGGCTGGAACAGGTTCTGGGTCGCGGCCACGAAACGGGTTGGTTTCTCGCTGATCTAAT
>JASFJQ010000264.1:0-4259 GCA_050121305.1 Chromatiaceae bacterium | reverse complement strand
CTGCGGGGTACTCCCTACCCGCAACTCCTCGCGGATTCGTTCGAATATCAGGACGTTCGCGTCCACTGCCATGCCGACCGTGAGCACAATACCGGCGATACCGGGTAGGGTGAGGGTTGCCTGGAGAATAGACAACACCGCGACGATAAACACCAGGTTCGTGACCAGGGCAAGATTGGCGACCAGGCCGAACACCCGGTAATAAACTGCCATAAAGACCAGGACCAGCCCCAGGCCGACCATCACCGAGGCAAAACCCTGGTCGATATTGTCCTGACCCAGGCTGGGACCGATGGTGCGCTCCTCGACAATATCGATCGGCGCAGCCAGCGCGCCGGCGCGCAGCAGCAACGCCAACTGGTGGGCCTCTTGCGGACTGTCGAGGCCGGTGGTCTGAAAGCGCCGCCCGAAGGGTTCACGGATTGTGGCGACATTGATCACCTCCTCGACCCACTTGCGGATGGGCTTACCCTCGGCGTCGCGGCCAACGGTGCGTTTTTCCTTGAACACCACCGCCATCGGCTTGCCGACATTGTCGGTGGTGACGTTTCGCATGCGCCGCGCACCCTTGCTATCCAGATTCACGTAGACCGCCGGCTGCCCGGACTGCTGATCGAAGCCGGATGAGGCGCTGGTCATTTCATCACCGGTGACGATGACCTGGCGCTTTAGCAAAATGGGTTGGCCATTGCGCTCCCGATAAAGCGCGGTCCCTGGCGGCACGCGGCCGCTGCTTTCCGCCTCGAAGGCCTGCGCGATATCGCCGTGCGCGAGACGGTACTCGAGCGTTGCCGTGGCGCCGAGCAGGTCCTTGACCTTGCCGGGGTCTTGTACGCCCGGCAGCTCGACCACGATACGTCGCTCGCCTTGTTGCTGGATAATCGGTTCTGCCACACCCAGCGCATTCACTCGATTGCGCAGTGTCGTAATGTTTTGCTCCAGTGCCAGGCGCCGCGCCGAGCGCTCTTCGGCGGCCGGCATGAACACACGCACGTAGTAGTCGTCACCTTCGTCGCGCACACTGACCGACAGTTCACGATACTCGGCTCCGAGTTCCTTCTCGGCCCGGTCACGCAATTCTGGGTCGTTGAAGCGAACGTCGACGCCGTTACCTGACTCCTTCACCGTCACATAACGGATGCGTTCTTCGCGCAGCGTGGTGCGCAGGTTGCCGGCAATCCGCTCGACGGCGTTCTGCATGGCCGCCTCCATATCGACGTCGATCAGCACATGGATGCCGCCGCGGAGGTCGAGACCCAGGTTCATCGGCTGTCCGCCAATCGCGGTGAGCCACGCAGGCACGTCCGGCGACAGGGTCAACGCATGCGTAAACTCTGGCGGCAGCGCCTTGGCCACTGCATCCTGGCCGGCCAGTTGATCCTCTGGCGTGCGAAAGCGGATTTGAAGGCGGTCGGGTTTGAGTTCCGAGGACTTGATATCGATCTGCGCACGCTCGAGCGCAGCGATGAGATTCTGTTGCAGAGTCTCTCCGACCTGCTCGCCCCGTGCGCCAGTCACCTCGATCACCGGATCTTGCGGGTAGACGTTGGGCAGGGCGTAGAGCAGGCCCGCCAGTAGCAAAAAAGCCACTAGCAGGTTCTTCCACAGCGGATATTGGTTAAGCATTATTCAAGTGCAGCTAGGTTGGAGAAGGCCACTTCGAGACATGGCCGGCGGGAAGGTTACAGCTCTTTCAGACTGCCCTTCGGCATAATGGCCTCGACCGAGGTCTTGCGCACCGTGACCACGACGTTGTCCGCGACCTCAACCTTCATGAAGTTGTCGCCGAGCTCGGTTACCTTGCCCATCATGCCGCCCATGGTCTGGATCTCGTCACCCTTCTTCAGTCCCCCGACCATCGCCTTGTGTTCTTTTTGACGTTTAACCTGCGGGCGAATCAGGAAGAAATACATAATGACGAACATCCCGATTAGAAAGATGATCGACATCCCCCCGTCCCCACCGGGTGCGGGACTCTGTGCCATTGCGTCAGAAATAAAGAAATTCATCATGCGCTCCAGTGGATCAAAACCTTGGCCGGCTTTTTTGGCTGGCCCAAAGCCTGGCGATTATGCCATAGCTCAGACAGGGGCTGCCAAACCGCGCCTCGCATAGAATTCCGCGCGGAAGCTTTCGAAACGGCCGGCCTGAATCGCCGCACGGATGTCGCGCATATGGGTTTGATAGTAGTGGAGGTTGTGGATGCTATTCAGTCGCGCACCCAGGATCTCGTTGCAGCGGAACAGGTGGCGCAGGTAGGCCCGGCTGAAATTGCGGCAGGTGTAGCAGTCACAGGCCGCATCCAGGGGTCGCGTGTCGCGCGCGTTAGCGGCATTTCGGATACGTACGACACCGTCATGGGTGAACAGATGCCCATTGCGCGCATTGCGTGTCGGCATCACACAGTCGAACATGTCGATACCGCGCCGCACGGCCTCGACGATATCCTGGGGCGTCCCAACGCCCATCAAATAACGCGGAGAGTTGGCGGGCAGGCGGTCGCACAGAAAGTCGAGCACGCGCCAGCGGTCCGCGGACGGCTCTCCTACAGACAGCCCACCGACGGCATAGCCGTCGAACCCAATCTCCTGCAGCCCGGCCAACGACCGCCCCCGCAGATCGCTGAATATGCCACCCTGGACGATCCCGAACAGCGCATTCGGATTACCGGTGTGCGCGGCCTTGCTGCGCGCCGCCCAGCGCAGCGACAGCGTCATGGAATCGTGCGCCGCCTGCGGCGTTGCCGGATAGGGCGTGCATTCATCGAAGATCATTACGATATCCGAGCCGAGCAGGCGCTGGATCTGCATCGACTCCTCAGGCCCCATGAAGACCTTGGCGCCGTCCACCGGCGACCGAAAATGGACCCCCTGCTCCGTTATCCGGCGCATCTCGCCCAGCGAGTAGACCTGAAAACCACCGGAGTCGGTCAGGATGGGCCGCTCCCAATGCATGAAATCATGCAGATCGCCATGCGCGGCAATGATCTCGGTGCCGGGACGCAGCCACAGGTGAAAGGTGTTGCCAAGGACAATCTCGACCCCCATCGCCTGCAGCTCTTCGGGGGCCATAGCCTTGACGGTGCCATAGGTGCCGACCGGCATGAAGGCCGGCGTCTCGACGTCACCACGCGCAAAACGCAGCCGGCCTCGCCGGGTGGACTGGTCTCGGCCCAGCAATTCAAAAATCAAAAGATGCCTCGATAAATAAAATCAATGGTTGACGCCAGGCTATTTATATTAGAAACTTCCCATGTACTGATCATTCAGTACACTCCTCCATCCTCCTTTGGTGGAACTTGGGCGCGGCACCCCCTGCCGCGCCCTTTTTTATCGCCCGCGCTCCAGCAGCATGGCATCGCCATAGCTAAAGAAGCGGTACTGCTGCCGCACTGCGTGGCGGTAGGCGGCCATCGTCGAGTCGTAGCCGGCGAAGGCACATACCAGCATCAATAACGTGGATTGCGGCAGGTGAAAGTTGGTCAACAGCATGTCGACCACCCGAAACTGATACCCGGGACGGATGAACAGCGCCGTCTCACCGCGATAAGGGGCCAGCGCGCCCCCCCTCGCAGCCGTTTCCAGGCTGCGCACGCTGGTCGTGCCGACTGCGACCACGCGCCCGCCGGCGGCTTGTGTCTCCCGCACCGCACTCACCGTATCCTCGACCACCTCCAGCCACTCGCTGTGCATCTGGTGCGCATCCAACTCGGGCACCCGTACCGGTTGAAAGGTCCCGGCACCCACATGCAGGGTAACCCGCGCGGTCCTGATGCCGAGCCGTTCGAGGCGATCCAGCATGCCCTGTTCGAAGTGCAGACCGGCAGTGGGCGCAGCGACCGAACCGGGCCGGTCGGCATACACGGTCTGATATCGCTCGACATCCTGCGGCATGTCGGCCCGCTGGATGTAAGGGGGCAATGGCATATGGCCATGCGCGGCCATCAGCGCGGCGAAACTGGTGCCCTCCGACCGCAGACGGAAGAGTTCTCCGTCCCGACCTTCCATCGATAGCCAAGTGTCCGCAATCCGAATACGGCTGCCCGGCCTGGGCGACTTGCTCGCGCGGACATGCGCCAGCGCAGCATCCGCCGCAAGCAGGCGCTCGATCAGGACTTCCACCCGTCCACCGGTCTCCTTCTCACCGAGCAAGCGGGCACGGATCACTCGGCTGTCGTTGAACACCACCAGATCGCCGCGACGCAATAGGCTGGGCAGGTCCGAAAAGCGTTTGTCTTGTGGAACGGCGTCGACTGGCAG
>JASFJQ010000263.1:0-4269 GCA_050121305.1 Chromatiaceae bacterium | reverse complement strand
CAGCCCGAAAACCCAAATATCGCATAGCGATCGCCGAGGGTATTCAACGCCTCGGCCAGCAAGATGAGCGCCTCCCGCTCTGCCTCGTTGATCCATCCCCGGGTGGAACCGGACATGTCGATCATGAACATCACGGCGATGTTGCGCTCCTCTTTGTGCATGCGGGTAAACAGTCGATCGGTCATCTCCAGACCCATATGCACGTCACCCCAGGCCTCGACCAGGGCATCGATATCGACGTCGTCTCCATCGCTTTGCCGTCTGAGCATTCGGTCCTCGCCGCGCAGGATCTCGAAGGTGCGGCGCAGCGAGCGCACGAAGCCGGCGTACTTGCCCAGGGTCGCGTGATAGAAGGCGGTATCGCCGGGTATGACGTCGATCTCCCGCAGCACGCACCAGTTTTTCTTGTGTGCCTGGCGGGCGACATCCCATTCGTTGTACAGAAATGCCCCTTCTTCATGGTAAGCGCCGCCCCATACCTCTTCGGGGTTGAGCGTCTGCTCCTTGATCAGGCTGGCATCGTATTCGCCTTCACCCGCAGGCGTCAGGTACTCGGGTGGAATATCACCCAGATCGAGCAGGATGGAGACGAGTTGCTCCCGCACCCTGTCGGGTATTGGCAGCGGTTGTTCGGCGAGGGTGACCTCGATGTGCAGCGGGCTTGTCTGCTCAGGGTCCTGGGTTTCCTGCAGCTCGAACTGCGACGGCGGCGCCTGATCGGTGCGGCTCTGGGCGATCTCTTCTGCAATCACGCGCAGACTCTCGCGCAATCGGGCCTTGTCGCGCTCGATACGGCGCAGTCGCGCGGACCAGGCCGCCTCGGGGTTCAGGCCGCCCTGATAGCAGCGCTGCGGCGGTGAACCGGCCTTGTAGAGCCGCCCGATCCAGTGCAGGCTGTCTTGGACCGTAGCCTCGCTCCTTGCGAGATCGCGCGCCGCCCGCTGCCAGTCATCGGTCAAAGAGGCATCATCCAGCAGAGTGCTCAATGCCCGCATCCGCCGAAAAAGCCCGGGCAATTCGGCCGCGATGCGCGTGTCGAGGCGCAGGGTCTCGAGCGACCGGAATACCGCCAGCGCCCGCTCGCTGTCCGGAAATGCACCACAGAACTCCATCAGGTTCACATTCAGGGTGCCGTATCGGGTCTGAGCCCAGAGTTGCGTCGCAATCGCTTTGAACAGCTGGAAATTGTCCGCCCGGTTGTCGAGGCGCGCGATGATCTCGGGCAGATAGATCACCTCGCCATCGGTCCACGCGAACTCGCCGGCCTCGATCTTGAGTCGTCGCCCCTCCAGCCCCTGCAGAAAAGGGAGCAGGATCGGCACGGCGTCTTCATAGAGCGAGCCCGCGGCACGCTGGTGGCCGACCGCCAAGAAGCCGTCCAGGTCGCGGATGACCGCCATCGCCGACTGCAGCCCGGATCTGTCGTAGCTGTCCATCGCGTGCAGGCACCACGCAGAGACCACCTCCGGCTCTACATCGAGCAGCGCCTCTTTGGCACGGTTGGCGAATTGAAACGCCAGTTCGGTATTGGTGGCGGCGGCACGCCGCGTCCATTCGAGGACGAAGTCCTGGAGATCACGCGGCATCCCGGCCAGTACCGCCGCCAGCTGGTCGGTGCGGATAAAGGTGAACTCGGCCTCGAGGTAGTCATCGAGACGCGAGACGATGGCGATGGTGTCGAGGGGCTGTCGGCTCACGGGCAGTGGCAGTCTGTGGCCCGCCGGAAGTGCGGGCCTCACGGAACTCTATCAACAACTCAGCGTGAGCACGGCCTCCAGGCGACCGCTACTGCCAGGCCGCAAGGGAGAATTCACGCACGCCGGTCGGCGGGAAACTGGGTGACGTTATCGAACGGCACCCTGCTGCGGTTGGCCTTTTGCGACGGCCGACCCATCAGGTAACCCTGGCCCCGCACGAAGCCCGCGGCGCGCGCTGCATCCAGAATGGCATCGTCCTCGATGCCCTCGGCGACCAACTGATGCCCCGAATCACGAATCATTTGGACCAGGTGCGTGACTATATTGCGCTGCGTCTTATCCTGCAGCCCCTGGACGAGGGTGATGTCGAACTTGACGACATCGACCGGCATGCTGGCAAGGTAGCGCACCGAGGAATAACCGCTGCCGAAGTCATCCAGTGCAATCTCAAAGCCCCGTTGCCGTAGCTCGGTGAGATTGTCATTGGCGAGTCCGATCTGGGTGATCAACGCCGTCTCGGTCACCTCGAGCATCACCCGATAGTCCTTTAGAAAGGCCTGAAATCCGCTCAACCAGGTGCACACCTGCTCATGCACCACCGTCGGCCCGGACAGATTGATCGAGACCCCGGTGCCGGGCCGCAACCTGCCCTCACGCAGATCCGTCAGCACGCGGCCTATCACGGCGCGGTCCAGTTCGACCTCGAGGCGGCGCGCCTCCACCACGGGGAAGATATTCGAGGGCTGAATCAATTCGCCGTCCTGGTGTATGCGCACCAGCGCCTCATAGTGGCAGATAGTGCCGTCGTTCAGATCGACGATCGGCTGATAGTGCATCGTCAATCCCGTACCGTAGATCACGGCGTCATACACCGCCATGTTGACCCAACTCGAGAACAGACCCTCGGAATCACGCGCCAATGCCTCGGTGAACATCACGACATTCGCATGACCCGGGCGCTTAGCGCGGAACATGGCGACATCCGCCTTCCACTGCAGGGTCTGCAGGTCGTCGAGATCATCGACCCGTGCATTCGCCAGCCCGGCGCTGATTCGCAGCGGCTCACGGATCCCCAGTTTTCCGAAATCATAGCCGACGATCTTTTCATGACAGCGCTCTGCGATACGCAGGGCCGATGACTTGTCGCAGTCGAGCAGTACCACTGCAAACTCATCGCCACCAATCCGGAAGAGTTCTTCGCCGCGGCGCAGCACCGAGTTGATACGGCTGGCGATCACCTTGAGAACCTGATCGCCGATGCTGTGGCCATAAGAGTCGTTGATTGCCTTGAAGTGGTTGACGTCGAACAGGGCGAAACAGACGCCCAGGTCTCTATCCCCAAGGACCTGGGGCAGGTTCTGCATGAATTCATCGAAGGCGCGTCGGTTCTTCGCGCCCGTCAGCGCATCGTGGTGCGCCATAGCCCAGAGTTCCTGGCTCTTCTCCTCGAGGCTGGTATGTACATCGGTCAGCTGACTCTGGTACGCGTTCAAGGATTCGCGGATCTTCTCCATCTCGGCGATCGGCAATGCGCCCCCCAACGAGTCGAGCATCAGGCCACCCGGGCTGTCTTTCAGCCGATCGATATGTGCCGAGATCGCGCGTAGCGGACGCACGATCAAGAAGACCAAGGCGGGGACCAGCATCAGCGCAAATACGCCCAGGATCACGCTCAGATTCAGGATCGCACCCGACAACATCGCGGACACCGCCTCGCCCATCGGATTTTCACGCAGTTCGAAACGCACCGCAGATTGCAGCTCCGGCCAGGTGAGGCTCGTCCCGTTGCCGCGGACAAACTCTATGGTGCGTGGGTTCACATAGCGATACGCATGACGCTCGCGCATCTGATCGACGAAGCGAATGCGCACGCCCACATAGCCCCGCGGCCCCTGACCGATTGCACCGCTACGTCCGAAGACCGGGCGAAAGACCAGCAAGGTCGGTTCGCTCGAGGAGTAATCGACATAGGCAGGAGGCGGCGGCGTGGCAACCTGGTGCGGCATCGAGTTGTGGTCCAGATCGGCCAACGCCAGACCCTCGCGATCATAGACCTCGGCGTCGACCACCTCGCGCGGCAGATAATCGGATTTCTGCAGGCGATTATCGCGCCAGAACGCATAGTGGCGCGGTGAGCGCAGCTGTTGGCCGACCTCTTCCCACGCGGCGAACCGCTCGACCGTGCCCTCGGCATCCTGACGAAGGTAATCCATGACTTCAGCGATCTCTTCGCGTGCGGCCGCCATGCTGGTGGCCTGCATCTCGCCGCGCACGCGCTGGAACTCGCTGTAGGTGAAGGCGCCGTAGCCCAAGAAGGCCAGCAGCACCAGGGCGACCATAATGACCGCGTAGCTGCTAATGGACAGACCAAGCTGCGGCTTAACTTGCATATCTCACCGTTTTTCGTAACGAGGGCGCCGCTATGGCGGGGCGCATGGAGCGGAAGACCGTGAAGGCGTAGCCGACACTACGTCGAATCGACCGTAGCGGGACCGTTTCGCCAGGAGCGAAACGGGTCGCACGCGGTGCGCCCGAAGGGCCGATGCCAGGGACGGCATCGGACAGCGCCCCG
>JASFJQ010000262.1:0-4287 GCA_050121305.1 Chromatiaceae bacterium | reverse complement strand
CAATCGGTCTATCCCGCAGCTGGCCGATGACCTGGCGGCGATGAAACCCAGCCTCATGATCTCGGTGCCGCGCATCTTCGAGCGGGTCTACGCAAAGATCATGGACAAATTGGCCACCGAGCCATTGCTGAAGAGAAGGCTATTCCATGCGGCGGTGCGCGTCGGCTGGACAAGGTTCCTATATCGCCAGGGACGCGGCCCGTGGCGCCCCGAGCTGTTGCTTTTCCGGCCGCTCGATCTGATAGTTGGTCGTAAGGTGCGCGCCAGGCTGGGCGGACGCCTGCGCTTTACGGTCTGCGGTGGTGCTGCGCTGGCCCCCGAGGTGGCAAGACTGTTCATTGGCCTGGGGATCCCGGTCGTGCAAGGTTACGGTCTCACCGAGACTGCGCCCATCATCAGTACAAACCCGCTGCGCGATAATCAGCCCGCCTCGGTGGGCGTCCCCTTGCCCGGGATAGAGGTGTGCATCGGGAAGGACGACGAGCTGTTGACGCGCAGCCGCAGCGTGATGCTAGGGTACTGGAACAACACACAGGCAACGCGCAAGGCTATCGATCCCGACGGTTGGTTGCACACCGGTGACAAGGCCTGGATCGCACCGACGGGACATATCCACATTACCGGGCGTCTGAAAGACATCATCGTGCTATCGAACGGCGAGAAGGTCCCGCCCAATGACATGGAGAACGCGATCGTACTCGATGCCCTGGTCGACCAGGTCATGGTGATCGGCGAAGGCAGACCCTACCTCAGTGCCCTGGTAGTGCCCAACCTCGAGGGCGTTGCCGAAATCACGCCCATCGTCCACCTCGACCCGGCGAACGAGGAGACCTGGTCCGACGAGAATATCCACTCGCTCCTGATGCAGCATGTCCAGCAGCGCACCGCGGCATTTCCCGGCTATGCGCAGGTACGCAGGCTGGCGGTCGTCGCTGAACCCTGGACGCCAGACAATGGTCTGGCGACGCCGACGCTCAAGCTCCGCAGGAATGAGATCCTGAAGCGCTATCATCGACTTGCCGAGCAGCTCTATGCCGGACACTGAGCACAACGCCGGACGTGAAATGACCTATCGCGTCGTGGCGATGCCCGCGGACACCAATGCGTTTGGTGATATCTTCGGCGGCTGGCTGATGTCCCAGGTGGATATCGCCGGCAGCATCCTCGCTCTCCGCGAGGCCGAGGGAAGGGTTGCAACGGTCGCCGTCAAGGAGTTTCGTTTTCTTGCACCGGTCGCGGTCGGTGACCTGATCAGCTGTTATGCGGAGGTCCAGCGACGAGGCCAGACCTCGATCACAGTACACGTGATCGCCGAGGCCTGTCGCCAGCTCGAGGCCCATCGCGTCGGCGTGGTCGCCGATGCTACGTTGGTCTACGTCGCACTGAACGAGGCCGGCCGTCCCCGCCACATGCCGGCATCGAGCTGATCCTGGGGTTCGCTCGCCTGCACGCTCGACGATGCGACTGGCCGACCGACTGCCTGATAATGATCAATGCACCACAGGAAATCTGCCGGTATCCTTGCGGGCTGGCAGTAACTTGGGAAAGCTCTACATGACATCGACGAAACAATCAGGCTGGCGCGAAGCCGGTGCACTCATACTGTTGCTGGCGCTCAGCGCCGGGGTCTTCGCCGAAGGCATCGCCGGCAAGGTGACCGTGATCGACCCCTATGTTCGGGCGGTGCCGCCGGTCGCGAAGATCAGCGCTGCCTTCATGCAGTTGCGCAACGACAACGACACGGAGGGGTCTCTGGTGAGCGCCGC
This sequence comes from Chromatiaceae bacterium, assembly GCA_050121305.1. Classification (GTDB taxonomy): domain Bacteria; phylum Pseudomonadota; class Gammaproteobacteria; order Chromatiales; family Chromatiaceae; genus Thiosocius. Next base: position 2,521 of record JASFJQ010000262.1, on the reverse strand, counting down.
AACGTCTGCGGCCGGCGCAGTGGAGCTGCATACCCACACTATGGATGAAGGTGTCATGCGTATGCGGCAGATTCCGCAGATTCCGTTGCCACCGGGCACTACCGTGTCTCTGGAACCCGGCGGCCTGCACATCATGCTGTTTGATCTCAAGGCACCGCTTTCACCCGGTGATCAGGTTCCGATTACCCTGACCTTTTCAGACGGGTCGAGCAAGGCAGTGACCGCCGAGGTACGTTCGGTGCAGGGAATGATGAAGCATTGAGGCACCGCCCTGCACGAGCGTTGGCCGGCGTCTCACTTGCATCGCTTCTGGCGCTTGTGCTGGCGGGCTGCGACACGGCAGAGCAGGCGCCGCCGCAGAGCGCAACCATACAGCAGCGCTTCGCACTCAAACTCGCCGAGACCTGGGGTCCGAACTTCCCGATACTGGGCGAGACCACGAAGCAGCTTGCGGAAACGGTCGACAGGATGTCCGACGGTCGCCTGACCATAACGATCGACTCGTCCAACAAGCACAAGTCGCCGTTTGGCATTCTCGACATGGTGAAGGCCGGTCAGTACGACATGGGCCATTCGGCGTCCTATTACTGGAAGGGCAAGGACCCGAATGCACTGTTCTTCACGACCATGCCCTTCGGCATGACGGCGCCGGAGCAGTATGCGTGGTTCTACTACGGTGGTGGTCTTGAACTCATGGAGGAGGCGTACGCAAGACACGGCGTGCTGTCTTTCCCCGGCGGCAATACCGGCAACCAGATGGGTGGGTGGTTCCGCAAGGAGATCAATTCAGTCGAAGATCTACAGGGGCTGAAGATACGCATCCCGGGCTTTGCCGGCGAGATCCTGGCCAAACTGGGCGCAAAACCTATCAATATTCCGTCTGGCGAGCTGTACACGGCACTCGAACGCAACACCATTGATGCGCTGGAATGGGTCGGGCCCGGCCTCGACTTTCGCATGGGTTTCCACAAGATTGCGCCCTATTACTACACCGGCTGGCACGAGCCAGCGAGCGAGCTCCAGTTCCTGATTAACCGGCGTTCCTGGGACCAGCTCCCGTCAGATCTCCAGGAGATCCTGCGCATTGCGATGCGCGCGGCGGCCTACGACATGTATGCCCGCTCGTACCATGAGAATGCTGTCGCCTGGGCAATGATCCAGTCGGAGTATCCGAGCGTGCAGGTCAGGACTTTCCCACCATCGGTCATCGCCGCCATGCGCAAGGCCAACGAGGAGCTACTCGGCAAGTTTGCAGAGGCGGACCCCCTGTCCCGCAAGATTATCGCTTCTCAGGCAGGGTATCTGGCCAAGGCCCGGACCTGGACCGCCATCTCCGACCAGGCCTATCTGAATAGCCTGGCCGACTGACGGCAGCCGGCGTTCCTGCCGGTCGAGCGGGTATTCGTCTACCATAGCGATTCTGCCGTTGAACTTGAGTTGTGCATGGCGACGCGATTGCTCAGGGCCGAAAGATTCTTCAACCGGTTCTCCGACTGGATTGGTCGGTTTTCCGCGATCTTGCTGCTGCTGCTGGTCGCGATCGTCTTCTACAACGTCATCATGCGCTATCTGTTCAACGACGTATCGATCGGCCTGCAGGAGCTGGAGTGGCATCTCTACGCGATGGTCTTCCTGTTTGGCGTCGCCTATACGCTGAAGGCGGGAGGCCACGTCCGGGTGGATATAGTCTACGAGCGCCAGCACCCGAGGACCCAAGCCGCGATCGATATCCTGGGGGTCCTGCTATTTCTTTGGCCCTTCTGTCTCCTGGTTGCCTTCTACGGCGTCGGGTTTGCGTTCGAGGCCTTTGAGACGGGAGAAAAGAGCGGCGACCCCGGCGGGCTACCCTACCGCTGGATCATCAAGGCCATGATCTCGATTTCTTTCCTGTTCGTGTTGATCAGCAGCATCGGCTTTCTGCTGCACTCACTCAACAAGCTCCTCGGTCCGCCGAATCCGCACGATCAAGACACCGGCAGTCCCTGAGTCGCTAAGCGAAGGATGGCCCAATGATCGGCGTCATGATGTTCTTTACGGCACTTCTGCTACTGCTGCTGGGCTTTCCTGTCGCGTTCACCTTCGGCGGCGTTGCGGTGATCTTCGGCGTGTTTGCCGAAGGCTGGGACTTGTTCGCTTTCATGCCGTTTCGCATCTACAGCATCATGCAGAACAGCGTCTTGATGGCGGTACCACTGTTCATCTTTATGGGTGTCGTGCTGCAGAAGACCCAGCTTGCGGAGCAGCTATTGGAGTCCATGGGACGTCTGTTCGGCAGTATGCGCGGTGGGTTGGCCGTATCCACGGTCTTGGTTGGTGCGCTGCTGGCGGCCTCGACCGGCGTCGTGGGTGCCAGCGTCGTGGCGATGGGCGTCATCTCGCTGCCCGTGATGTTAAAACACGGCTATGATCCGCGGCTTGCCTGTGGGTCGATCTGTGGCGCGGGGACCTTGGGGCAGATCATCCCGCCATCGATCGTCCTGATTATCCTGGGCGATGTGCTGGGGCTGCCGGTCGGTGACCT
>JASFJQ010000261.1:0-4289 GCA_050121305.1 Chromatiaceae bacterium | reverse complement strand
ACCCCGTCGCTCGAAGGAGGCGAATAATGGCTGGTGCGCGTGAAGGCAGTCTGGAGGCACCCACCCGGCATGCGCTGGACTGGCAAAACCCCGATTTCTACGACGAGGGCAAGCTGTTCACCGAGATGGAGCGGGTGTTCGACATCTGCCACGGCTGTCGCCGCTGTGTCAGCCTCTGCCAAAGCTTCCCGGTTCTCTTTGATCTCGTTGACGAATCGCCGACCATGGAGGTCGACGGGGTTGCGAAAGAGGACTACTGGAAAGTCGTCGATCAATGTTACCTGTGCGACCTGTGCTTTCTCACCAAATGCCCCTACGTGCCGCCCCATGAGTGGGATCTCGATTTCCCGCACCTGATGCTTCAGGCCAAGGCGGTAAAATTTAAACAGCAGGGGGCCTCTGTGCGCGACAAGACCTTGACCAGCACCGATCGGGTCGGGTCACTGGCCGGCATCCCTGTGGTCAACGGCATCGTCAACGCCCTCAACCGCAATAAGACCTTCCGCGGCATCCTGGAGGACGGCTTCGGCGTGAGCCGCGACGCCAAACTCCCGAGATTCCATAGTAAAACGCTGCGTGACCGGGTCGAGTCCGACACCGGTGAAGAGGCCGAGGCGGCCGGTCCGACGACCGGCAAGGTGGCCCTGTTTGCGACCTGTTACGGCAATCGCAACGATCCGCAGAGCGGGGAAGACCTGGTGGCGGTGTTTCGTCACAACGGCATCCCGGTGAGGCTCGCCGACAAGGAAAGGTGCTGCGGAATGCCGAAGCTCGAGCTCGGGGACATGGAGGCCGTGGCGCGATCGAAGGAGATCAACATCCCGGTACTCGCCAGCTTGGTCGACGAGGGCTGGGACATCGTCGCACCCGTGCCCTCCTGCGTGTTGATGTTCAAGCAGGAGCTGCCGTTGATGTTCCCAGACGACCCGGACGTGGCCAAAGTGCGCGACGCCATGTTCGACCCCTTTGAATACCTGATGCTGCGGCACAAATACGGCAAATTGCGCACGGATTTCAAACAGCCACTCGGCAAGGTTGCCTACCACGCGGCCTGCCATCAGCGCGTACAGCGGATCGGCCCCAAGACCAAGGAGGCGCTCGCGCTCATCCCGGGGGTGGAGATAGACGTCATCGAACGCTGTTCAGGGCACGACGGCACCTATGCAGTGAAAAAGGAGTCGCACGAGCTGTCAATGAAAATAGCGCGACCCGTGGTCAACCGCGTCAAACAGGATGCGCCCGACCACTACAGCAGTGACTGCGCGATGGCCGGCCATCAGATCTCGAACGGCCTCGCGGATGGTAGCGAACCCGAACACCCGATCACGCTGATGCGGATCGCCTACGGTATCTGAATCAATTACCTAAGGAGACCCAGGTGGAAACAATGAACAAGCTCTCCCGTGAAGATCTTTTTACACTCGAAAAATACGCCGAGGTGCGCCCGGAGTTTCGGGCCCGTGTGATGGCCCACAAGAAGAACCGGCGGCTGCCCATCGGGCCGAATGCGACGCTCTACTTCGAAGACACGCTGACTATGCACTACCAGGTCCAGGAGATGCTGCGTGCCGAGCGGATCTTCGAGGCCTCTGGTATCCAGGAAGAGCTGGATGCGTACAACCCGCTGATCCCGGACGGCAACAACTGGAAGGCGACCTTCATGCTGGAGTACCCGGATGAGATCGAGCGCCAGAAGCAGCTGCAGAAGCTGATTGGGATCGAGCGCCAGATCTGGGCCCAGGTAGCCGACTTCGCCCGCATTACGCCAGTCGCTGACGAGGACCTGGAGCGCGAGAGCGAGGACAAGACCTCATCGGTGCATTTCCTGCGTTTCGAGCTCACCCCGGAGATGGTGGCGGCAGTCAAGCAAGGTGCGGCCATCAGCATGGGCATCGACCATCCGTCCTATTCCTACGCCGTGGAGCCGATCGCGCAAAATGTCCGCGACTCTCTCGCCGAGGATCTGCGCTGATCGCGCACCAGCTCTTGATTCGGAAGACCGGCCCGGCTCCCACCGGGCCGTGTCTTTTCAGAAACCCTCGGTCGAGGTGAAAAGACCGACACGCAGGTCTTTCGCGATATAGATCTCGCGCCCGTCGACCTCCATCCGCCCATCGGCGATCCCGAGCACCAGCTTTCGCGTGATTACGCGTTTAATGTCGATGTAGTAGGTCACCTTTGCTGCCGTAGGCAGGACCTGCCCGCTGAACTTCACCTCGCCAACGCCCAGGGCCCTACCATGCCCCGGATTGCCGAGCCAGGCGAGAAAGAAACCAACCGACTGCCACATCGCATCGAGCCCCAGGCAGCCCGGCATCACTGGGTCGCCCGGAAAGTGGCATTCGAAAAACCATAGATCGGGTCGAATATCGAGTTCCGCGATGATCTCGCCCTTGCCATAGGCGCCGCCGCTATCGGCGATGCGCGTGATGCGGTCCATCATCAGCATATTGGGGACGGGCAGCTGCGCGTTTCCCGGGCCGAACATCTCGCCGGCGCCGCATTTAAGCAGCCCCTCCCGAGCAAAGGATTCCACCTTCCCCATGACCATTCATACCTTGATTCGCGAAGCCGGCGATCTTCCGACCTGGGGGTGGGCTTGTCAACTTGACCGGGGGACGCAGTCCCAGCGGCGGCGTCGCGCCTTGATGCGGGTCGCGGCCATGCGCGCACGCCGATTGTGATGCGGCGCAGACGGGCGCTCAGGCGCCGGACAACCCGTGCTCCGCGGCAATCCGGTCGGTGATGAAATCGACAAAGGTATCCAGCGGCAGCATCCGATTCTCGCTGTCCTGGCGCCCGCGATACTCAACCTGGCCCGCATCCAGGCCGCGTTCCCCGATCACCACGCGGTGCGGGATGCCGATCAGTTCCATGTCGGCGAACATCACGCCGGGTCGCGCATCGCGGTCGTCGAACAGCACGTCGACGCCGGCCGCGCGAAGCCGGGCATAGAGGTCTTCTGCCGCCTCGCGCACGCGCGGCGATTTCTTCATCTGCATCGGCACTAGCGCCAGCGTGAACGGCGCGATCGCCGTCGGCCAGACGATGCCCTGTTCATCGTGGTATTGCTCGATGGCCGCGCCGACGACCCGCGAGACCCCGATACCGTAACAGCCCATGGTCATGGTGACCTGCCTGCCGTTCTCGTCCAGCACGTTCGCATTCATCGCTGCGCTGTACTTGGATCCCAACTGAAAGATGTGGCCGACCTCGATGCCGCGCGCGATGGTCAGTGTCCCCTCGCCATCGGGGCTCGGGTCGCCCTCGACGACATTGCGGATGTCCGCGACCTCGGGCTCCGGCAGGTCACGGCCCCAGTTGATGCCGAACAGGTGCTGGCCGTCGACATTGGCGCCGGCCGAGAAGTCTGCCATGCGCGCGACGCTGCGATCGGCGATCACCGGAATCGGACAGTCGACCGGGCCGAGTGAGCCGGGTCCTGCGCCGAACTGGGCGCGGATCTCGGCCTCGGTGGCAAAGCGCAGCGGGCTCTGCACCTCGCGCAGCTTGTCGGCCTTGACCTCGTTGAGTTCGTGGTCGCCGCGCACCAGCAGGGCGACGAAGTCGGCGTCCAGTGCCTCCGAGGCGGCGACGACCAGGGTCTTCACGGTGCGCTCGATCGGTTGCTCAAACTGTTCCACCAGTTCGGCGATGGTCCTGGCATTGGGCGTATCGACCCTGCGCATCGACTGCGTCGCGGTTGGGCGTTCCTCCGGGGGAGACACCGCCTCGGCCAGCTCGACGTTGGCCGCATAATCGCTCGCGGTGGAGAACGCGATGGCGTCCTCGCCGGAATCCGCCAGGACATGGAACTCGTGCGAGCCGCTGCCGCCGATGCTGCCAGTGTCGGCGGCGACCGGACGGAAATCCAGGCCGCAGCGCGCGAAGATGCGGCAATAGGTCGCGTGCATCAGGTCATAGGTCTGCTGCAGCGATGCCTGGTCGGCATGGAAGGAATAGGCGTCCTTCATCAAGAACTCGCGCGCGCGCATGACGCCGAAGCGCGGTCTGATCTCATCGCGGAACTTGGTCTGGATCTGATAGAAATTGACCGGCAGCTGCCGATAGCTGCGCAACTCGCTGCGGGCCAGGTCGGTGATGATCTCCTCGTGCGTCGGCCCGAAACAAAACTCACGCTGATGGCGGTCACTGAGCCGCAGCAGCTCTGGTCCGTATTGCTCCCAGCGGCCGGATTCCTGCCACAGTTCCGCGGGCTGGACGGCCGGCATCAACACCTCCAGGGCACCGGCCCGATCCATCTCTTCGCGCACAATGGCCTCGACTTT
>JASFJQ010000260.1:0-4303 GCA_050121305.1 Chromatiaceae bacterium | reverse complement strand
GGTTTGCAGGCGACCCAGTGTTGCCCGTCGGGCGACAGGCCGCCACCGGGGACGATCCCGTGCACATGCGGATGATGGGTCAGCGCCGGGCCCCAGGTGTGCAGCACCAGGGTCAGGCCGATGCGCACACCCAGACGCCGGGGGTCGCCGGCGACCTGAGATAGCAGGCCGTAGAGCAGCGCCTTGTAGCTGTGTGTGGGCGATGTCGCTGCAGCCGCGGCCGCGTGCACCGCGCGGTTGAGGCGGATAGAAGACCCAGCCCCGTTTGTAAATCTAGTCCATAGGCTTGCTATATGAAGCCTTCTTTGCAGAATAGCTATGGGCAGCCCCGAGTGCTAGCTGCAGTTGCGGCCTTCGTTGCAACGGCTGAGGCTCATGCGGGAGTCACGGAGCTGCTGGATGGTGCCGGTGGGGGAAGTCCCTGAACCAGACTGGCGAGACTATACAACTCCCATGTCTCGCCTCATCCACTCGACAGTTTGTTCGATATCGAACCGACTCCGCTCAATATTGGCGCGACGCTCCAAGCCGGTACTACTGATGACGCGGGATCTTTTTGGTCCGCTTCCGTGGGTGCTAGGGGGACCGTTTCTGTTCCGGGTTTCTCGGAAGCCTCTGTATTGGTAGAGCTTGAAGTGAAAATTGAAAACTTTTCGGCGGAAGTTTTGGAGGTGACGATTGATTCGGTTGTCGATTCCTTCTGAAGCTGGAGCCTGGTGGTCTGCTTGGTAAGTTCGGTTACTCTCCGAGCGCCATCGCCCGTGTATCGCTCGCTTGAATTAGGTGAGACGAACTACTGTGTCGTTGAACGCTAGTACGGCGCTCACGAGCCTTGCCGATGACGCTTGTGGATCGGCTAAGTGTTACCGAACTTACCAAGCAGCCCACTAGACACGGCTCAAGAAACGTTAGAGTTCTGGTTTCGGTGAATCAGGCCCCCGCGCTTGCAGGCGTGGCCACTTTCTCCTCCAGCTGGCGCAACACGCCTTCGATGCCTTCCGTGTGCACGATAGTGCGAAATGTCGAACGGTAGTTGCTAACCAAGCTTACACCTTCGACAACTACGTCATACGCGAACCACTCGCCCTGCTTGAGCCGCACGCGGTAGATCACGGGCGTCTCGACGCCACTGGGCTGCAGGATAAAGGTCTCGACGGATGCCCTTTTTCCATTGACCTTCTCTTTCCCGTACCTCACGGTCTGGCCTCCGTATTCCTCCATCGACACGATGTAAACGTTCTCCAATAACTTCTTGAACAGCTCGACAAACTCGTCCTGCTGCGCCGGCGAGGCCTTCTTCCAGTCAACCGAAAGTGCGCTCTGCGACATCGCCCGAAAATCGAAATGCGGCGCGATGGCGTCGCGGATAGCCTGTCGGCGCATCTCGCCCTGCTGTTTGTTGTCCTTGAGGATCGCGAGCACTTCGTCGACAACGACCTGAACCTGTTGCGTCGGGCTCATCGGCTCGGCCCGGGAAAGGCTTGCAAACGCGAACATCAACGTGGCTGCCAGCACTATGAAATATCTGCGTGTCATCATATTCACCTTTGCAAAACCCGGTCAGTCCTTGCCTGAACTCTCAAAGATATATTTGCTGATTAGCTCTTCGAGGCTCACCGAGGATTCAGTCTCCACGATGGTCTCACCCGGCTCGAGTATCACGTCCGACCCCCCGGGTGAAATCTTGACAAACTTGCCTCCGATAATCCCGGTGCTGCGCACCGAAGCGATGGCGTCTTCCTGGACCTTGATCTCCTTTGGGATCGATAGATCCACGACCGCCTCGTAATCCTCGGGGTCAAAGCTGATTGCCTTGACTTTACCGATTATCACGCCCGCCATCTCGATGTCTGCGCCCTTCTTCAGGCCCGAGGAGGATTGGAAGCGCGCCTTCAGTGTGTAATTGCCGGTCTCCACGCCGCCCAGCCCCCCCAGCTTGACGGCCAGAAAGGCGAAAGTCACTACACCGAGAATCACGAACAGCCCAACGATGACTTCAAGATTTATCCGTTTCATGATAACCATTCTCCAAACCCGCGGGTTCCGGACTGTTGCATCTGCCCCCGTTTACAGCATTACTGCGCCGATCAGATAGTCACCCAGCAGCACTGCGATCGACGAGAGCACCACTGCCTCGGTCGTAGTCCGCGCCACCCCCTCGGCACCGTACGCACCCCGCCGATCCAGATGCAGGAAATAACCCTTGGCAGTGGCGATCCAGGTAAGCAACAGCCCGAACAGTATCGACTTGTAGAGCCCCATGGCCACGTCGTTCCACTCGACACCGGCATACATGCTGTCAAAATAGGCGCCCTCGCTCAGGCCGAAGATGCCTACGCCCACCAGCCAGCCGCCCGCGATGCCAACAACATCGAAAACGCTGGTCAGCACCGGGACCGCGATCAAGCCGGCGGCAATCTTGGGCGAGACGAGGAACTTCGCGGGATCTATACCCATGCACTCCAGCGCGTCGATCTGCTCGGATATGCGCATGATACCGATCTCAGAGCACATGGCCGAACCAGCGCGGCCGATCACCATCAAGGCCGTCATAACCGGTCCGAGCTCGCGCACCAGCGCAAGTCCAGTTGCCGAACCCAGCAAATCGAGAGATCCGAAGCGATCCAGGGTATTGTAGAACTGTAGCGCCAACACCATGCCAGTGAACAGCGCCGCCACCACGATCACCAGTAGCGACTTGGCGCCGATGAAATGGATTTGACGTACGATGCCAAGAAGGTCATGAGGTCGCTTGAACAGAGCAGCGATCGACCGCACCAGCAGCAACGCCAACTGGCCGGTCATCTCCAGGTAATACAGCACACTGTCGCCGACCTTTTCTATTGCACCAATCATGAAGGTCGTCTCACTCGCATTACCGGGTGTGTTTCCAACTCCGGCGGCGCTCGGTCAACCACTGCAGGTACTCCTCCGGGTCCAGTTCCTTTTCAACTGGGCACCGGTTGAGCATGTTTCGCACGCGGGTGTCGGAGCTGTTTTTCACTTCCTCGACGTTTCCCGTCATGATCACTTTTCCTCCACCCAGCACTGTGATCCGGTCGGCAATCTTCAGCGCACTGTCGAGTTCGTGGGTCACCACCACGATGGTTGTGCCTGTGGCATCACGGATGTTGAGGATGAGTTCATCGAGCTGCGCAGAGGTGACGGGATCCAGTCCCGCCGAGGGTTCGTCGAAAAACAGCAGTTGCGGATCCATTATAAGCGCCCGCGCGAGCGCCGCGCGTTTGATCATGCCCCCCGAGAGCTCTGAGGGCATAAGGTCCTCGAAGCCAGCAAGGTTGACCAGCTCAAGCTTGAGTCGGGTCATGATGTCCATGGTGTGCTGATCGAGTTGAGTGTGCTGACGCAGGGGTACTTGGATGTTCTCGGCGACGGTCATGGAACCGAACAATGCACCTCCTTGAAATGCAACGCCCATGCGTTTGCGCACCGCGAGCAGGTTGCGGGGATGTTTCTGGTCGAAGTCCTTGCCAAGCATGCGAATGCTGCCCGACTGATGCGTTTTCAAACCGAGCATGCAGCGCAGTAGGGTGGTTTTTCCGGATCCGCTGCCGCCCATAATTACGCGGATCTCGCCCGGCTCCACCGCCACGTCGATAGCGTCGAGAATGATGCGCTGACCGTAGGCGGCCGTCAGTCCCCGTACATCGATCACCGGCCCGCCGGCAGTCGTGTGTTCAGTATTCACCTGGATGCTCCAACGGGTGAAGGTGGGTTCGAATCCGGGACAGTGTGCATAAGGTCCGTCAGAAACACCCTCGTGGAACAACGGCACTCTGCAAAGAGCAACATGTCCGCCTCGCTTGTCTCCGGCTCGGCCGTCTGCGTCGAGCCGAGGGTAACCTAAAAATAGTTGTGGGCGTCTTGAATACGAAGCCCAGTCTGGGGCAATTCTGCTGCTTTAATTATCCCCGAGTGCCCTGCCAAGCCAGTCGATTGCGCAGCGCATGCTCGCCGCACCGGCAGGTTGGCAGCATCGAGAACCCGCGGGCCCCTTCGTTGACCTGGATGACTGCCGATATCCGAGGTTCGCAAATATCTAACCCGCCGCCAGTGCATCCGCAACGGAATCGTGCATAGTGAATATCTTGTCCAGGCTGCTCAGTTTCAGCACCTTGAGGACACTGTCCCTTACGCCGACCAAGCCAACGCTCAGCCCTTTGCCCTTCCCGTGCCGAAGCCCTTGCACGAGGCTCGCAATCATGGAACTGTCGATATAGGTGACGCCGGACAGATCCACCAGGACCTGCCTGCCCGCATCCAGATGAACAATGATGGCATC
>JASFJQ010000259.1:0-4304 GCA_050121305.1 Chromatiaceae bacterium | reverse complement strand
GCCCATCGGACAAGTGCCGCGCTGCCGCATTAGGTCGAAGCCGCGGAAGCCCGGCGTCAATGCGGTGGCCAGACACATCTTGCTGCTGGCCTCTTTCATCATCCGCAGCAGGCCTGGATCGTTACGCACCAGGACTTTGTTGATCGCGACATACAAGGGCGAAACAGGTTCGGCGTCGAACAATGCTTTGATGTCCATCGGAAAAAATTCTCCTCCTCTCCACAAGATGAGCCAGGGACCGGGTGACCGCCTCTGTGGCATAGTATCCCCGACACCCGAGGTTGCCAAAAGACCGGGCAGCCCGGTCCATAGGGTACTCGCGGTTCGAACGGTGACCAATGGCTGGAGTGCCTTGCCGTCCGCTACCGGGACCACGACGAGACATTACCTAAGAGGGGGCCAAGATGACTCATGCCGTTCGTATCCATGAATACGGCGATGCCGATGTGCTGCGTTGGGAGGCTATGGATGTCGGCCGTCCTGGTCCAGGTGAGGTATTGCTGCGCCAGACGGCCTGTGGTCTCAATTACATCGACATCTATCAGCGTACCGGCCTGTATCCGGCAGGCGAGCTGCCGGCGGTGCTGGGTATGGAGGCGGCCGGCGTCGTCGAGGCGTTGGGCGAGGGTGTCAGCGACTGGTCGGTGGGGGACCGTGTCGCCTATCCGATGTGCCAGGGTGCCTATGCGGAGGTGCGGGTCATCGCGGCGGACAAGCTGGTCCGTCTGCCAGATAGCATCAACGACGCGCAGGCGGCGGCGATGATGCTCAAAGGCCTGACTGCGCACTATCTGCTGTTTCGATCCTATCCGGTGCAGGCAGGGGACAGTGTTCTGGTGTACGCCGCCGCGGGTGGTGTGGGATTGTTGCTTTGCCAATGGGCGAAACACCTCGGTGCAACGGTGATAGGTTGTGTGGGTTCGCCTGCCAAGGCCGAGCTGGCACGGGCAAACGGCTGTGATCACACCATCCTCTATCGCGACGAAAATATTCCGAGCATGGTGCGCGAACTTACCGGTGGAGTAGGCGTGGCGGCAGCCTATGACTCCATCGGCAAGGCGACCTTCATGGACTCGCTGGATTCGCTGCGGCCGTTCGGAGTAATGGTCAGCTATGGGAATGCCTCGGGACCGCTGGAGCCCTTCAATCCCGGTATCCTGGCGCCCAAGGGCTCGCTGTATGTCACCAGGCCGACCCTGGCGACGCATATCGCTACACGTGAGCTTCTGGTAGAAGGCGCCGAGCGGTTGTTCAGCGCCGTCACGGACGGCCTGCTGCGCGTCCAGATCAATCAGCGCTATGCGCTGGCGGACACCGGGCAGGCGCACCGCGACCTCGAGGCCCGCAAGACCACCGGCTCCACCGTGCTGCTTTGTTAGGTATCACGTCCTGATCCGCGCGACTACAACCCGGGTGACTCATGTGCAGGTTGGACCACCTTACACAATGCACTATTGCGGAAGTAGGCCATGAGCAGGCAGGCCGCGGGCGCGATTTTCTCTGACGTTGCGCTAGGCCGCCGGGTATGAAGCTGCTGGCGATCGATACGACGGAAGATGCCTGCTCGGCCGCGCTACTGATCGACACCGAGGTCACAGAGCGCTTCGAGCTGGCGCCGCGCCGCCATAGCGAAATCCTGTTGCCGATGATGGACGGGCTGCTGCGAGCCGCGGGTCTGCGTCTGGGCGATCTGGATGCGCTGGCCTTTGCACGGGGTCCAGGCTCCTTTACCGGGGTGCGCATTGCGGTGTCTGTTGCGCAGGGTGCTGCATTTGGCGCACAACTGCCGGTGGTGCCGGTCTCCAGCCTGCAGGCCTTGGCGCAGGGTGTGCGGCGAGAGCACGCGGTCAGTGCGGTACTCATTGCGCTGGATGCCCGCATGCACGAGGTCTACTGGGGCGGCTATCGCGCCGATCCCGCGGGCATCATGCGCACAGCGATTGCGGAGTGCGTCAGCAGGCCGCAGCAGGTGCCGCCGCCGGGCGATGGCGATTGGGTCGCCGCGGGCAGTGGCTGGGGCGCCTATGCCGAGCCGCTGGCGAGGCGCTGCGGGGGTGTGTCGAGGATGCTCGGCTCGGTCAGCGTGCATGCGCAGGATGTCGCCTCGGTCGGCGCCGTGCTGTTCGCCGAGGGCGCAGCGGTACCGGCCGAACTGGCACAGCCGGTCTATCTGCGTGACGAGGTCGCCTGGGCCAGGTCATGAGTGAGCCGCGCAGCTTCTATTGGCACGACTACGAGACCTGGGGCGCTCAGCCGGCGATCGACCGTCCGGCCCAGTTCGCCGGTCTGCGCACCGATCTCGACTTCAATCCGATCGGCGAGCCCCTGGTCTTGTACGCGCGGCCGGCGGATGATTTTCTGCCGCAGCCGGAGGCCTGTCTGATCACCGGCATTACCCCGCAGCTGGCGCGTGAAAAAGGCGCGTTGGAGGCCGACTTCTTCCGTTTCATTCATGCCGAGCTCGCGCAACCGGGCACCTGCGCACTGGGTTACAACTCGCTGCGCTTCGACGATGAGGTGACCCGCTACGGCCTGTATCGCAACTTCTTCGATCCCTATGCGCGCGAGTGGCAAAATGGCAACTCGCGCTGGGACATGATCGACGTCGTGCGTCTGACCCGTGCGCTGCGCCCCGCGGGGATCAACTGGCCGGAGAAGGAGCCCGGCATCACCAGCTTTCGGCTCGAGGACCTTACTGCGGCCAATGACATCGAGCACGCCGGCGCACATGATGCGCTGGCCGACGTACGGGCGACCATCGCAGTCGCAAGGCTGATCAGGGCGCGTCAACGCAGGTTGTTCGAGTTCGTGTTCGATAATCGGGACAAGCGCAAGCTGGCGGCCCAGCTCAATACCCGTGACGGCCAGCCGGTGCTACACGTATCGGCGCGCTACCCGGCGCGGCTGGGGTGTATCGCCAGCGTGGTGCCGCTAGCGATACACCCCAGCAACCGTAATGGCGTCATCGTCTATGACCTGCGGGTCGATCCAACGCCGCTGTTGACGCTGTCCGTCGAAGCGATCCGGGCGCGCCTGTATACCGCCAGCGTCGATCTGCCGGAGGGCGTCGAACGGATACCGTTAAAGGTGGTACACATCAATCGCGCCCCGGTGATCGTACCCATGGGTACCATCACCGCAGAGGCACGTGAGCAATGGCGGCTGGATGCGCAGGCCGAGGCGCGCCATCTGGAGGCGTTGCGTCAGGCCCCGGATCTGGCGCAGAAACTGGCCCTGGTGTTCGATAACCGCGATCAGTTTGCGCCGCAGCGCGACCCCGATCGAGATCTTTATGGTGGCTTCCTGTCCGACGACGATCGGCGACGCTGTGAGCAGATCCGGCACTGCGCACCGGCCGAACTCGCGGGGCGGCAATTCGCGTTCGATGCACCCAAACTCCATGAACTGCTGTTTCGATATCGGGCGCGCAACTGGCCGGACAGCCTCAGTGCCTCGGAGCGTCAGCGGTGGGAGGCGTTCCGACGCGAACGCCTGACGACGCCCGGTGCAGGCGGCTCGATCGTACTCGATGACTATCGTCGTCAGCTGTCTCGGCTGGCGGTCGACAGCCGATTGACCGGCGCGCAGCGCGGGGTGCTGGATGCCCTGCTGGACTGGCCCGCGGAGCTTGGCCTATGAACGATCTCCGGGGAGTCCGCCGCCTCGGACTGTGGGTCTATTGGTCAGCGAGCCATTTGTTGAGCGCGGCCACCAGTTGTTGCGCCTGGTCGGGGCTGGAGATGTTGAACTTGGACTTCTGCTGATACTCACCACCGCGCTTTTGGTAGCGACGGATGGAGTACTTGTCCTTGCTGTACGCCTCCTTGCGGGGGTCCCAATCCTGGTAACGGAACAGGATAGTGGTCCAAGCGCCCTTGGACAGCACCTCTTTGTCCAGTTCCTTGACGATGTCGACACCGCCTTCACTGTAGTTGATGGTGAGTTCATCGGGGGTGCTGGCCATGTCAGGGGTCTCCGTCGATCGCTGGTGGTCGAGGCGCGCGACATTAGCAAACGGCGCCGGCCATTGTCACCTGACGATTGGTGTCAGCCTGCGCCATTGCGCTCCAGCAGTTGGATGAGCTCGGCGAAACCGAGTTGGCGCGCCAGCGCCAACGCAGACCGGCCATCTGTGGCCTGGACGTTGACATCCGCACCCTCTCGAACCAGGTGGGTGGCCAGGCGGTGATTGTCGCGGCGGATCGCGATCAACAGTGCGGTATCGCCGTCGGCATTGCGCTGCTCGGTATCGGCGCCATGCGCAATCAAGAAACGCAGGGTATCGCGATCGGTGACGTTGGCGT
>JASFJQ010000258.1:0-4310 GCA_050121305.1 Chromatiaceae bacterium | reverse complement strand
CTCTGCCATCTGCAGCAGGCGAGCGGTAATCGAATCCGTCAGGCATGACACCGCCTCTCCGATATGGCGTGCGGTCGCGCTGGCATTGGCGAGCCGCAGATGCAGACTGGGCAGGCGCTTACTGACCTCAATCAGGTCGGCCACGGTCTTGGCCTTGCGTACGTCGACGGCGAGGTAGGCCGAATTCGCGCTCTGGTGATTGGCCAGGTCAGTGGCCGTGATCATGCCGATCAGTTTGCCGTCGCGCGTGACCGGTAGATGATGAAAGCGTTTGCGTGTCATGGTCATCAGGGCCTGCGCCGTCAGCGTATTCCCCTCGATGACGACCGGGTCGGGAGTCATGATCTGATCGATGGGCTCGGCGCCGCTCAGGCCGATTGCCACGCAGCGTCGACGCAGGTCGCGGTCGGTCACCAGCCCGACCAGTTTCTCGCCCTGCATCACCATCACCGAAGACACATCCTTGTTGCTCATCATCGCGGCGGTCTCGCGGATGCTCATGCCAGAATCGATGGTGATCGGGGGTCTGCGTATGAGGCTGGCGACCTCGACCATCATCGCGGCTACGGTCGGGTCACTCGAGCCTTGGACAGTGATAACGGCGGTCTTTAGCCGCTCTTTTACGGTCGCCGAGAAATGCTCGCTGAAGGTCTTTGAACTGCGACACAGCGCCTTCAGACGCTCGCAGCTAAGCATGTAGAGCAGGGAGTCTTCGACGGCCTCACCGCGATTGCATTCGTTGAAATCGACCAGCTGACAGGCCACGCTATACAGGTCGCCTTCCCCGAGCTTTTCACACAGTTCGCCAGACTTGTCGCAGATCTTTATCGCACCGCTGCGCACGATATACAGAAACCCCTCGGCGGGCGGGAAGCCCCCGTTGCGACGCAAGTAGCGGATCTCGATATCCTGCGGCAACTCATCGAGTAACTGCTCGTCGAGGTAGCTGAATGGATTGCATTGTTCGAGAAACTGGCGGATCTCGAGGAGTTCGACTTCCATCTTCCGGATTCCTGAACGGTGGCGTTAAAACCGGAGCCGAGCTTAACAAAAGCATCGAACCCGCAACAAAAAACCCCGCCGAAAGGCGGGGTCAATTTCGTACGATCAGGGATTCTTATTAGTGATCCGTTGCTGCTCCGGCACCCTTGGGCACGCGGATGTCTTCCACCAGATGCTGAATATGCTCCGGCGGCGCCGCGGTGACTTTGGCCACCATAATCGCGACCGCGAAGTTCACCAGCGCACCGATGGCACCGAACGCATTTGGCGAGATGCCGAAGAACCAGTTCGGCTCCAAGTTGCCCAGGAACGCGGTGTCCGGTATGAAGAGGATGCCCTTGTGCTGGAACACATACAGCTGCGTGACGCCGATGCCTGCGATCATGCCCCAGATAGCGCCGGCACGGTTCATCTTCTTGTAAAAGATGCCCATCATCAGTGCCGGGAATATCGAGCTCGCGGCCAGCCCGAACGCGATGGCCACGGTGCCGGCGGCGAAGTCCGGTGGATGCAGACCCAGGTAGCCGGCGAGGAAGATCGCGCCCGCCATCGAGATACGCGATGCCAGGAGCTCGCTCTTCTCTGAGATGTTGGGGTTGATCATGCCTTTGATGATGTCGTGCGACACCGCAGAGGCGATCGCCAGCAGCAGGCCGGCCGCGGTCGAGAGAGCCGCGGCGAGGCCGCCGGCGACCACAATGGCAACGACCCAGTTGGGCAGGCCGGCGATCTCCGGGTTGGCCAGCACCATGATGTCACGGTCGACCTTGGTCATCTCATTGCCCTTCCAGCCGAATCCTTCGGCCTTGGCCGCCATCTCGGCGTTTTTGTCGTTGTAGTACTGGATGCGCCCGTCGCCGTTCTTGTCTTCCCACTCGAGCAGGCCGGTCTTTTGCCAGTTGATCATCCATCTCGGCACCTCGGCGATCTCGATGTTGCCCGTGACCTCGCCGACCGGGCCAGTCTGGATGGTGTTCATCAGGTTCAGGCGAGCCATCGAGCCGACCGCCGGTGCGGTGGTGTAGAGGATCGCGATGAACACCAGCGCCCAACCGGCCGAGCTGCGGGCGTCCTTGACCTTGGGCACGGTGAAGAAGCGGATGATCACGTGCGGCAGGCCGGCGGTCCCGATCATCAGCGACAGCGTGTACACGAACATATTGAGCTTCGAGCCCAACACCTGCTCAGAGTATTTGCCGAAGCCGAGGTCGGTCACTACCTGATCGAGTTTCTCCATCATCGTCAGGCCGGAGCCGTCCGCCATCGAACCGATCAGGCCCAGCTGTGGGATGGGGTCGCCGGTCAGATTGAGCGAGATGAACACCGCCGGGATCGTGTAGGCGCAGATCAGCACGACATACTGCGCGATCTGCGTGTAGGTGATGCCCTTCATGCCACCCAAGACCGCGTAGACGAAGACGATGCCCATACCGATGTAGAGCCCCATCTCATAGCTGGTCTGCAGGAAGCGCGAGAACGCCACGCCGATGCCCTTCATCTGACCGATGACGTACGTGACCGACGCGAGGATCAGGCACGCGACCGCCACTATCCGCGCCGTCTGCGAGTAGAAGCGCTCGCCGATGAATTCCGGCACAGTGAACTTGCCGAACTTGCGCAGATAGGGCGCGAGCAACATGGCCAGGAGCACATAACCGCCGGTCCAACCCATCAGGAAGACCGAGGCCCCATAGCCGTTGAAGGCAATCAGGCCCGCCATCGAGATGAAAGAGGCCGCAGACATCCAGTCCGCGGCGGTGGCCATGCCGTTGGCGACCGGGTGGACGCCCTTGCCGGCGACATAGAATTCGCCGGTCGTGCCGGCCCGAGCCCAGATGGCGATGCCGATGTACAGCAAGAAGGTCGCACCGACAACGATGTAAGTGAGTGTTTGTAGATCCATTTGGCTTTCCTCCTAGTCTTCGTGCACGTCGAACTCGCGATCGAGCGCGTTCATTCGGGCGGCGTAAAAAAAGATCAGGACGATGAAGGTGTAAATGGAACCCTGTTGAGCAAACCAGAAGCCCAACCCGACGCCGCCGACACGAATGGCGTTGAGGGGTTCGGCGAGGATGATCCCGAAGCCGTACGAGACGACAAACCAGATCACCAGCAGGACAGTGACAAGGCGAATGTTCGCTGTCCAGTACTGCGCAGCTTTTGTATCCATAAGTCGATCACTCCGCGGTTGCGATTTACTTCTGTTGATTCTTCAGATAGCCCCGGTCCTGGCATCGTCGCATCCCGTCGGCTTTCCAGCCTGGTGCAGGGCGTCTTGGTGACGACTGTCGACGCGACTGCGATGTGCGCGCGGTTCTTCCGCGCTTGATTCGAGGTTTTCGGTCTGCGACACCGAGTGTTTGCCTGGTTCTCACGCCAGGCTACCAGGTGCGTGATTGTTTCGGGTGTAACCGATAATTGTCAAAAAGAATCAGGGACTTATTGCCTTCGCACGCCCCCTAGCCCCAGCCCTGTCGGGGTATTTGTGTAACACAATCTGGCCTTGAATGTTACGTTTAGTAACGCCGTTGTTTCCAACGGTAAACAAAAAGAAATACTTGGACGCGTATCGATCTAGCGCTTCTTCGTGCGAGGCAGGCCGAAGCGCTGGCGACGTTCCCAAAGCGTCTTGCGGCTGATGCCCAGTGCGTGCGCCAGCTGGGTCTCGGTCATACGTTCCTGATGCTCGAGCACGAAGACCCGGAAGTATTCTTCCAGCGACAGCTTGTCGGTCAGATCCGCAGCGGTACCAGCACCGGTCACGCGGTGATCGATCGCGAGCAGATCCGGATAGATGGTGTCCCCTTCGCACAGAATGACCGCGCGCTCGATGGCGTTCGACAGCTCGCGCACATTGCCGGGCCAGTGGTAGCGACGAATCGCCTCTAGGGCCTCGCGACCCAGCGTCAGGGGTGGGCGGCCGAGTTGTTTGCGCGCCTTGTCGAGCAGGTACACCGAGAGTTCGATAACGTCGTCGCCGCGCTCGCGCAACGGTGGCAGGGCCAGTTCGACCACACGCAGACGGAAGTAGAGATCACTGCGAAATGCGTCTTGCTGCACCAGTTTGCGCAAATCGCGATGCGTCGCGGCGAGGATGCGTACATTGGGGGCCCGGCCATTGCCGCCATCGTCGGTATCGTGCTCACCGCCCTGCAGCATGCGCAGCAAGCGGGCCTGTGCCGCCATCGGTAGTTCGCCGATCTCGTCCATGAACAGCGTACCGCCCTCGGCAATCTGCATCAGTCCCGGGCGGAAGCGCTCAGATTGATATTGGCCGAAAAGCTCGGCCTCGATCGATTGTTCGGGGA
>JASFJQ010000257.1:0-4319 GCA_050121305.1 Chromatiaceae bacterium | reverse complement strand
CTGGTGCGCGCGCCCCTGCTGGAGCTGTTTCCGCAGGTCACCTCGCGGCGTGACAAGCGTGCGTTGTACGCGATCTTGAGCACCGGGGCACCGTTCCAGCTGCTCGATATGGTCAAGGCCGATCCCGGGCTGATCGGCACCCGGCAGCGGGTGGCACTGCTGGCCGATGACGACATCGATATGCTGGTCAAAGGGCATATCGATCGCAATGCGCCGGCGGCGGATCGCCGGGTGAACGACCAGGTCATCGGCTGGGTCGACCGTCTCGAGAAGCTCGGATTGGTGGAGAAGAAATTCAACACCGGCTTCTTCACCAACGGCGACTCGCGCGAGCCTGAGCTGGCGGGTATCGGCGGGGCCGCCGCCGGGTCTTTCTACACCCTGCTGGTGACGCTGACCCTGTCGTTTCCGATCGGGGTGGCCGCCGCGATCTATCTGGAGGAATTTGCGCCCAAGAACCGCTGGACCGACCTGATCGAGGTGAATATCAACAACCTCGCCGCTGTGCCCTCGATCGTGTTCGGGCTGCTCGGGCTGGCGATGTTCATCAATCTGTTCGGCCTGCCGCGCTCGGCACCGCTCGTCGGGGGCCTGGTGCTGACGCTGATGACGCTGCCGACCATTATCATTGCGTCGCGCGCGGCGCTGAAGTCGGTGCCGCCATCGATCCGCGAGGCGGCACTGGGAGTCGGGGCCTCGAAGATGCAGACGGTGTTCCATCATGTACTGCCGCTGGCGATGCCCGGTATGCTCACCGGCACCATCATCGGGATGGCCCAGGCCTTGGGTGAGACCGCGCCGCTGCTGATGATCGGCATGGTCGCCTTTATTGTCGACATCCCGGGCGGCCCGCTGGACCCCGCCACGGTGCTGCCGGTACAGGTGTATCTGTGGGCGGACAGCCCGGAGCGGGCCTTCGTCGAACGCACCTCGGCGGCTATTATTGTACTTTTGGCCTTCCTGATCGCCATGAACACCTTTGCCGTGATTATGCGTCGACGCTTCGAGCGTCGCTGGTAATCGCGGTCCCCAAGAGGACGGAGCTATGACCACCGCCGGAACATTCGTCGCAGACGACGCGACCGAGAGCGCCGCTGACACCCCACGCCACTCGAAGGCGCTCGACAGCGATTTCGAGACCATCGGTGAGATCAGGGTCGCGAATCCGCGCATGGTCTGCACCGACGTCAACGTCTATTACGGCGACAAGCATGCGATCAAGAACTGCAGCCTGGATGTCGGCCAGAATCAGGTAATCGCGATGATCGGGCCCTCAGGGTGCGGCAAATCGACCTTTCTGCGCTGCCTGAATCGCATGAACGACACCATCGACGGCTGCCGCGTCACCGGTGAGATCAAGCTCGACGACCAGGATGTCTACGACAAACGGCTCGACGTAGTGCCGCTGCGGGCGCAGGTCGGCATGGTGTTTCAGAAGCCGAATCCGTTTCCGAAGTCGATCTACGACAACATCGCCTATGGCCCACGCATCCACGGCCTGGCAGCCAGTCGGGCGGATCTCGATGAGGTGGTCGAGCGCAGTCTGAACAAGGCGGGCCTTTGGGACGAGGTCAAGGATCGCCTCGACCAGCCGGGTACCGGGCTGTCGGGTGGGCAGCAGCAGCGTCTGTGCATCGCCCGCACCATCGCCGTCGAGCCCGAGGTCATCCTGATGGACGAGCCCTGCTCGGCGCTCGATCCGATCGCGACCGCGAAGATCGAGGAGCTGATCGATGAACTGCGCGAGCAATACACCATCGCCATTGTCACGCACTCGATGCAGCAGGCGGCGCGTGTCTCCCAGCGCACCGCGTACTTCCACCTCGGCAATCTGGTCGAGGTCGGCGAGACCACGCAGATATTCACCAATCCTCAGCACAAACTGACCGAGGACTACATCACCGGTCGCTTCGGCTAGTACGATCCGGTGGTTGCCGG
Source organism: Chromatiaceae bacterium (assembly GCA_050121305.1). Classification (GTDB taxonomy): domain Bacteria; phylum Pseudomonadota; class Gammaproteobacteria; order Chromatiales; family Chromatiaceae; genus Thiosocius. Next base: position 2,381 of record JASFJQ010000257.1, on the reverse strand, counting down.
GTCGGATGAGCAGGGGCCACCCCGACGCAAGCCCGGGCCGCACATCCTGTCGCGCTTCGACGGCGACCTGGGCCACTTCCGTTCATTGGTACTGGAGATGGGCCAGCGGGTGCTGGCCCAGGTAAGGACCGCCAGCGCGGCCCTCGCCGACTGTGATATCGCCAAGGCGCGCCAGGTCATCGACGAACGGCGCGCCATCCGCGATCTGGACATCGACAGCCTGGAGGCCAATGCACGGCTGTACGCGATCCATCAGCCGGTGGCCAGTGATCTGCGCCTGGTACTGACCTTGTCGCGTGCGGTCTACGATCTGGAGCGCATCAGCGGCGAGGCCGTACGCCTGGCCGATATCGCCCAGGAGCTCTATGAGTTTCAACCCTCGGCGCGCGAACGCGTGATATTTGAGGACGTGCAGCGCATGGCCCGACCCGCGATCGACCTGCTGGAAAAGGGCCTGCAGGCGCTGGCCGACGAGGAGGTGCAGCTGGCCATCGAGGTCGCCATGGACGGCAAGGAACTCGAGGAGCTCTTTCGCAGCGCATTGCGCCGGCTGGCGACCTATCTGATGGAGGATCCGCGAAATATCCGCTGGGTCATCGACTGTACGCTGGGCATCAAGGCGATGGAGCGCGTCGGTGATCATGCCTGCAGCATCGCCCGCAACCTGATCTTCTCGGTCACCGGCAAAGACGTGCGGCATATGAATGTCGTCAATCTGCCGCCGGACTGAGCGGCGGGGCGCACGCAGCGGAGGGCGGTGAAGCGCAGCCGATATTGCTCGTTCGCCTGGTGAGATTTTCGGGTTAAAGCTGCAACAACGTGCGAAAGTACGTGCCCCAGACCAGCAGCAGCCCGCCTGCTGCGGCGAGGTCCAGCCACATCCGCAGGCGCCGAGGTGCCTGCTCCTGCGGCGGCTGTTCAATCATGAACACCCGATTCATCAGTGCGTCGAGCATCAGCACGAAAAAAAACAGCACCACCAGCGACGGCACGATATAGGCGGTCATGACGCCGATGCCCCTGGGCTCCATGTCGGCGAACATCACCAACGGCAGGCTCACCAGCGCGAGCAGCACCAGGGTCAGGCGTAGGCCACCGATCTGTTTCAGTTTGTCGATCATGGGCATCCGGTGCCTGGCGTGGATTGCGCATGGATCACCTGCTAGGCTTCCGCGCGATGCCAGGACGCCGTTATCTTACTATGCCAGACCTGCCCGATGAGCCGCCGTCCCCACTGCCTGATCTGATCGACCGGCGGCGTCGACATCGCGACGCCCTCGGGCAACGCGCATAGGGACGGTGGACATGGGCAGCCGCGAAACCTACGAAATCACCGGAACCCAGGCGCCATGACACGTGTAGTCTCGTTCAACATCAATGGCGTGCGTGCGCGCCCGCACCAGCTCGAGGCCCTGAAAGCCCTGTATGACCCGGATATCATCGGCCTCCAGGAGACCAAGGTCCAGGACAGTGAGTTCCCGCGCGAGGCGGTCGAGGCGCTGGGCTATCACGTGGCCTTCTATGGACAGAAGGGGCACTACGGGGTGGCCCTGCTGTCGAAACAGCCGCCGCTGGCGGTGGAGTACGGATTTCCGGGCGAAGACGGCGAGGCGCAGCGCCGCCTGATCGCGGCGACCTACGAGCTGAACGGCCGGCCGCTGACGGTGATCAACGGCTACTTCCCGCAGGGCGAAAGCCGCGATCACCCGATCAAGTTTCCCCACAAGCAGCGTTTCTTTGCCGACCTGGGCGCACTGCTCGCCCAGCGATACTCCCCGACGCAGGACTTGATGCTGGTCGGCGACATGAACGTCGCCCCGCAGGACGGGGATATCGGCATCGGCGCGGATAATGCCAGGCGCTGGCTAAAGACCGGCAAGTGCAGCTTCCTGCCCGAAGAGCGCGAGTGGCTCAATCGATTGATGGGCTGGGGGCTTTGCGATGCCTATCGGGTGCGTTACCCGGAGATCAACGACCGTTTCAGCTGGTTCGACTATCGCAGTCGCGGCTTCGAGCGCGAGCCCAAGCGCGGTCTGAGGATCGATCTGCTGCTCGCCACCGCCGGCCTGCAGGCGCGGATCACCGACGCAGGCATCGCCTACGATATCCGCGCGATGGAAAAACCCTCCGACCATTGCCCGAGCTGGGTCGATTTCGATTGAGGTCTGGATGGTGCTATGGGGTGCACTATCGCACTTTACGCCAGCAGGCGTGCCATCAGGCGTTCGCCGTCATCGCTTAGGCCCTCGGCGCGCACGCTGACGATCTGATTGTCCAGGTCGCGCCGGGTGTCGCCGACCTCGACCCGCAGATAGTTCGGCGTATAGCCCGACCACCGGGCCCCCACGCGCTCCCGCTGGTCGCCGCGGCCCTCGATCAGC
>JASFJQ010000256.1:0-4330 GCA_050121305.1 Chromatiaceae bacterium | reverse complement strand
CGGCTCACCGAAAGAGTGGACATCTGATCATCTTGCAATGGGCATGACAGCTCCTGTGAAAACGCCTGCACACCTCACCCAGTATAGTTAACCGATCGATGCGCTCCTGGTCGTCACAACAGAGAGCTCAACGCCGGACGACGCAGAGGTTACAGCATGGGGCCCGCCGGACCCCCGCCGCTCAGGAAAACGGACCCACTTATGCTCATCAAAGCGGACCCGCTATCTGCGCAGTCGATTGTTGGGTGGAGCGAAGCGTTGAAGGGCGTGATTGGTTGGGAGGGAGAACTGATCAGGTGAGTTGAGGGACAACGGTTGGGAAGGTGATCATCGCACCGGGGTGGAAGCATCTATTTCTTGGTGGCGGAGGTCTTGCGGCGGGGTTTTGGTGAAGGGGGATTGGGATCGCTGTCAGGCACCCGAAGCGAGGGCCCGTCGATGCGGATCGTGATGCAGTGATGCTGGAGGCGGTCGAGCAGTGCGTCGACCAACGGTTTGCGCTGGAACAGCTCGTACCAGTCCGGGTAGTCGAGGTTGGTCGTAATAATCGAGGGCCGGCGGCCGTAGCGCAGGTCCATGAGCTTGAAGAAGGCGTTGACCTGTTCGGGTTTCAAGGTCAGATAGCCAAGCTCATCGATCAACAGGAGATCGTAGCGGCTGAGTCGGTTGAGCAGGCGTGCGGTGGAGCGGTCGGCCAGCGAGGCATAGAGCTCATCGAACAGATCCTGGGCCTTGTAGAAGCGGGCGCGGTAGCCGTTGACCAGGGCCTGGCGCAGCAGGCCGATGGCCAGTCCCGACTTGCCGGTGCCGGGCGCTCCGATGAACACCAGGTTCTCGGCCCGCTGGATGAACCCAAGACCTGCCAGCCCTCTGATCTGGGCCGCATTGACGCCGGGTTGGCGGGCGAAGGGAAAGCTCTCCAGCGACCACTCCCAGGGCAGCTTGGCGTGGTCGAGGCGGTAGGCGAGGCTGCGCTCCTGGCGATAGCGCCATTCCTCCTGAAGCAGGCGGTAGACCACCGCCGTGGCGGGGAGCGCCTCGGCGTCGGCTTGCGCGAGGATGCGCGCCAGGCTCTGGGCCATGCCCTTGAAGTGCAGTTGCGCGAGCAGCCTCTCGATGTCCTCACGCATCAGGGATTCTCATCGAGGTCGAAGAAGTCCCCGGCCACACGCTCGAGGATGAGACGTTCCAAACGGGCCAGGTCGAACAAACCGTACTGCAGGGCCTGTTCGATCGCGCCCAGGAAAGGTTCTGCGGGATAGGTGCGCTTGAGCTCCAGGAGGTGGCGCAGCTTGCCTACCCCGCGGCCAGGGGCGCGTTTTTTCAACGCGAGCACGTACCGATCGAGCACGGGATCACGCCCGCTGAGGGCCTGCTCCTGGGGGGAAGGACCAACGGCGCGGCGGCGCTCGAGCCGAGTATGATGGCCCTTGGCCCGCTGCTCGCCCTGGCGCTGGCCGATCAGGTGCGGGTGCTCGGCCAGGAGCGTGCGATCGGCATAGATCAGGACCTGTTCGGGACGCTTGTGCACCGCCACTTTCTTGCCGACCCAGCGCTCGGGGACCGAGTAGCGATTGGTGTCCAAGTGCACAAAACCGTAGCAGTCCACCACCCGGTAGTGGATCTCGGTGACCGGGGGGATATAGGCGGGCAGCGGTAGTAGGTGTGCCTTCTCCATCGCGTAGGCCGCCTGCGGGCTCATGCCAAGCACCCGCTTGGGCTTGGCGTTGGCCACCCCCTCGCACCAGGCACGGGCCTGGGCATTGAGGTCGGCCCAGTCGGCGAAGCTACGACCGGCGAGGAAATTGTTCTCGATGTAGGAAAACGGCCGCTCGATGCGCCCCTTGCGATCCGAATGCCCGATGGCATGGGCCATGAATGCGAACCCGAACAGCTCGCCGAAGGCCTCCATTTCCGGGGCGATCAGGGCGTTGGGGCCGGAGCCGCCGGCGAGGATGACGCTGGTGTTGTCGATGACACAACGCCGGGCGGCCCCGTCGAAGAACTGCAGTGCCGCGCTCAGAAAGGCCTTGGCTTCAAAGCGGGTAAAGCGGGGGTAGTATTGGACGAACAGCATCCGGCTATAGGCCAGCACCAGGCTGGCGCACTGGCTGTTCACCGCCTTGCCCCCGAGCGTCACTCGATGGGGCGAGGTGTCGTGCTGCATCTCCTCACCGGGGCCGAAGGTATAGGTGCCGCTGCGCTTTTTCGGGGTACGCAGATCCGTGTGCTCGCGGATCAGGCGTGTGAGCGTGCTGTAGGCAATGGCGATCCCATGCACCTCGTTGAGGACCTCGCCGATGCGTACCGCATTGCCCTTGCAGTCGCGGTAGAGGTCCGGCAATAGCTCGGCGATGGCCTGCACGCGGGGATCCACCCCTGCGGCCTTGGGGCGCTGGTCCTCGCGCAGCACCCGGCGCACCGTATTGCGCGAGACCTTCAGCGCGCGGCTGATTTCGCGCAGGGGCCGGCCTTGGTCCTTGAGCACCCGGATCGCTTGGCGCAGTTCCTCAGCGATCATCGCCGGAGGTCTGCGCCAGAGCCCACTCCAGGCGCTGGAACTGGGTCTTGGTCGGCGTGAAGGCGTGCTGAAGGCGTTCGCGCTCGAGCGCGTCCTGCGTGGCCGCGAAGAGCGTGGGAACCTGGCGGGTCAAGCGCTTGAGGATCGCAGCGACCACCGTCAGGTCTTTGCACCAGTCCCCTTCGGGACCGGCTGCCAGGCGCTTGTCGGCGCTCTCCTGTGCCCGGCTCTCCACCGCCTGGAGAAACAGCCCGGGATTGTCCACCAGGCGTTGGCGCTGGACTCGGTTCGCTTGCCGGTAGTGGCTGTAGAGGCGCTTGAGCTCACGGGTGGACAGGGGTTGGTGCTCAAGTTGGGCAAGCAGGGTCCGGGCGTGTTCGGCGTTGGCGCGCGCCAACGGGGCGAGAATACGGGTAGCCGCCCACAACGAGATCCGCCCCTGGCGGACCTGCTCGAGCAGATCCTCGGGCAGGGCCTTGATCAGACTCAGGCGCCGGCTCACCCAGCTGACATCGCGCCCGAGCTGCTGGGCAATCGCCTGTAGGGAATGACGACTGGAAAGCTCGGTGATCAACGCCGCCTCCTCGATGGCCTCCCATGCGCGGTCCGGCCCGCGGGCCAGACACCCCAGCAGCGCCTCATCGACCGAACGCTCCCACACGTCTACCCAGATCTGGTCCTGGCCGAGGCGCTGCAGCGCCTGAAGGCGTCGGTAACCGTCGATCAACACCCAGTGTCCATCCGTGCCCGCCTCGGGTACGCCCACCACCGGCATGAGTTGACCTTGCCGCGCGATGGAGTCCACCAGCCGCCCGAGCCGAGCCGCATCGCGCAGACGCAGCGAGGCGAAGCGTGGAATCAGGGCATGCAGGTCAATGCGTTGGACGTTCTCCATGGCCCATACGCTACCCGCTCGGCCCCGCTTTGCCCATCGAGTCCTCTCTTTGCAATCACCACCAAAACGACGCTAACCATCGGAAAGAACATGCATTTCCACCAAGTACGCGTCCATCTTTGCAACCCCCGGGGCTGCTACCGGAACCAGTCGGTAAGTACCTGAGCGAACGGGTCTTTCGGGGGGGTACGCGTCCCTGTTTGCAATCACCGGCGGCGATGGACCCGTATCCGCCAAACGGCGGCGGCGGTTGCGTTCGCGTTGCTGCTCGCGGTTGCGGGCGGTGGCATCGGGGTGACGCTGACGGTAGTCACGCCAATAGGCGGGATGGCGCTCGCGCCAGCGCCGTTGGGCCGCCGCCTGATTGGCCCGGTAGTCTGCGTCCATCTTGAGCTTCTGGCGCTGCCAGCGACGCCGGCGCGTGCGCTGACACGCCTGCTTGGAGCAGTAGCGTTGCTGGGCAACGTTGCGCCGCGGCTCGAACAGGCAGCCGCAGGCCGCACACCGCCGCTTGGCCATGCCACACCTCCCGGGTTGAATACTTCCTACCAGGAGATTCGACGCCAATCTGTCAACTGGCTACGGTGCTGGCCCGTTCAACGCCAAGGCCGGCAAGTGCAGGTGCTTAGAGCCGCCGAAGACCGTGGGGCTGGTCAACAGAACACGATTCCGCGCGAAGTCAGTGGGTCCGTTTTGGTGAGCAAAGGTGGGTCAGTTTCTGTGAGCGTCAGGGTGCGCTGGCGGTGCTCGCCTGGCGAGCGCTTGCGAGATGCTTGAACTCTCAGCCCGCACGTTGCAGCGCTGGCGCGAAAACGCCGAGGGGATGGCCGACGGGCGCAAGCAGGCCGGCACCCGGCACGAGCCTGCCAACAAGCTCTCCGAGCAGGAGCGTCAGCGCATCCTCGATATCGCCA
>JASFJQ010000255.1:0-4338 GCA_050121305.1 Chromatiaceae bacterium | reverse complement strand
GGCTATGCGGGGATTTCACGTTTCGCTCAAGACAGGCTGGGCCCACGGCTGGTTAGGCATAACTGGCGGCGGAAGTTGTAAGCTATCGGTCCTATGGCCCCGGTGCGGTGAGCCCCGATTAACTGACGTCGAGACAACGCAATGGCCCTGGCCCGTTTGATTTTCCGCGTACTGCTCGTCCTGCTGATCCTGCTCGCGGTTATCGGCATGCTCCTGCCGTCCTCCGCGAGAGTCGAGCGGAGCATTGTCATCGACGCGCCGGCTGAAGCAATCTTTCCGCACATCAACGGGATGCGCGCATTCCACGCCTGGTCGCCTTGGTCGGATGTCGACCCGCAGACCCAGTATCGCTTCGAGGGCCCAGAGCATGGCGTCGGCTCGCGCATGGTCTGGCAGAGCGGCGACGACCAGGTCGGTCAGGGCAGCCAGGAAATCACCGCAGTTATACCCAACGAGCGTGTCGACATGCAGCTGCAGTTCGGTGACAAGGGCGACGGTCGAGCGACCTTTCTGCTGGAACCCGACGGAACATCAACCCGCCTGCGCTGGCAGTTTGATACCGACTTCGGCTGGGATGTTTTCGGCCGCTACGTCGGGCTCATGCTCGACAGCATGATTGGTAACGCCTACAACAAGGGGCTCAAGACATTGAAGGCGCAGCTGGAAGAGGTGGCTACCGCCCAGTGAGTGGTTGCGCGGAACCGATGCTCTGCGAAGCGCCACGCCGTGGCAGCAGTGACAGAAGACCCGCAAAACGCATTACCGGCGGCGCAATCCCAACCAAAGAACGACCATCAGCCCGCCACCGATTATGAGGCCCAGCGCCTCGCTGGCCACCTGCCAATAGCCCGTGGCCAGCAGCGCCATGCCTGTGATGCTGGCCAGCGCCAGCAATACAAAACCTACAGCTAACCAATGTTGGTCTGGTCGCGACATCCCTATACTTGTGGGTTGGCACCCGGACTTCTGAGGACACCGATGATGGCAGAGGCGCTTGGCCACAGCAGCTACCAAATCGATACCGGACTCTACCGCCCTCGGCACGCCGCGTGCTATCTGATCGAAGATGGCGGCGAACTCGCGATCATTGACACGGGCACCCAGCATTCGCTGACGCGGATAGAAGACGCCATCGCGGCAATCGACGCGGACCTGACGCAGGTGCGTTATGTGATTCCGACCCATGTGCATCTCGATCATGCCGGTGGGGCCGGGCAGCTGATGCGCGACTGCCCGAGGGCGACGCTCATCGTTCACCCAAAGGGCCAGGCGCACATGATCGATCCCGGAAAACTGCAAGCGGGGGCCACCGCCGTGTACGGTGAAGAGGCCTTTCGACGTGATTTCGGTGAGCTTCTACCGATCCCGGAGGATCGCACTCTGGCCGCTGCCGATCGGCAGACCTTCGAACTCGGTAGTCGAACGCTGCAGTTTCTGCACACCCCCGGGCATGCCAACCATCATGGCTGCATATTCGACCACCGCAGCGGCTACCTGTATACCGGCGACACTTTCGGACTTGGCTACACCGAGTTTCGCGAGACGGCGCCATTGCTGGTCGCAACGACGACGCCGGTAGCCTTCGATCCCGACGCCTGGTACGCGAGTCTCGAGCATATGATGGGACTGAAGCCGGTAGCCTGCTGCCTGACACATTTCGGAAAGATCGACCAGCCGGAGGCACATGTCGACATGCTGCGCGGGAGCATCCGGGCGCATGTAGCCATCGCGCTGGCCGAGGAAACACGGGACGCCATTGGACGCGCTACGCGGCTGAAGACCGCAGTTGAGAGGCTGCTGGTCGAAGCGGGCTGCGCCCACAGCGGTCTTCCGCCAGACCAGGTCAGGCAGATATTTGCCTCGGATATCGAACTCAACGCGCAGGGACTCGAGGTCTGGTTGGCGCGTCGGGCAAAAAGAGGGGGATAGCGCCGCCCAGTGGGTACGGCTGCTGACAACGAATAGCGAAGCCGGCCGGCGCCGTTATAATCCCGAGTATACCGTCACCCAGATCAGGCAATGCAAAAGACAGACGACCTTCGTATCCGTGCCATCCAAGAGGTGGAGTCGCCCGCAAGCGTCCACGAGCGCCATCCGATTACCAAACGCGCAGCACAGACCGTTTACGAGACCCGCCTGGCGATCCACCGGATACTCACGCGCGAGGACTCTCGCCTGTTGGTGGTGGTTGGCCCCTGTTCGGTTCACGATCCGGAGGCCGCCCTCGAGTATGCGAACAAACTGATTGGCGTGCGTGACCCTCTCAAAGATGATCTGTTGATCGTCATGCGCGTCTACTTCGAGAAGCCACGCACCACCGTTGGCTGGAAGGGCCTGATCAACGACCCCGACCTCGACGAGAGTTTTCAGATCAACAAGGGACTGAATCGGGCCCGCGAGCTCCTGCTTCAGGTCAACAACATGGGGCTGCCCGCCGGCACCGAGTTTCTCGATTTGATCAGTCCGCAGTACGTCGCCGATCTGATCAGCTGGGGCGCGATCGGTGCACGAACCACCGAGAGCCAGGGGCACCGCGAATTGGCCTCGGGGTTATCATGTCCAGTCGGCTTCAAGAACGGCACGGATGGCACCATACGGATCGCGGTCGACGCGATGCGCGCGGCCGAGCGCCCGCACGTCTTTCTGTCGCTGACCAAGGCCGGTCACTCCGCAATCTTCAACACCACCGGGAACCCGGACACCCATGTCATCCTGCGCGGCGGCAGGCGCCCGAACTACGACACGGAATCCGTGGCTGAGGCTACGCAGCAGATGCTGGACGCAGGACTGACGCCGAACCTGATGATCGACTTCAGCCATGCCAACAGCCGCAAGCAACACGACAAGCAGATCGACGTCGGCGAGGACGTCGCACGTCAGATCGCACGCGGAAATCACAACATCATCGGCGCGATGATCGAGAGCCATCTGGTCGCCGGGCGACAGGATCTGTCCGGCGCCAGCGATGGTCTGATCTACGGCCAGAGCATCACCGACGCCTGCATTGGCTGGGAAAAGAGCGAGCCACTGCTGGAGACCCTGGCCGAGGCGGTACGCAAGCGTCGCGAGACGCCAAGAGAGGCCTAAGCTACCACCCTGGAGCTGCCGAGTTCGCTTCGGCGATTTCGCTCTGGGCGCCGCTCAAAAATCCTCGAAGCCCGCCTTGCGAAACCACTCCTTCGCCTGTTCCTCGTCCCGTTCCACCGCGTTGCCCTCGCGATACATCATACCGATCGTCGTCATCGCCCCCTGCAGACCCTGATCAGCGGCCCGGCTAAACCATGCCAAGGCCTGGGCGCCGTCCTGATCGACACATTCGCCCTGCAGGTACATGAAACCGAGACCATGCTGGGCCAGCCCGAGGCCGGCCTCTGCGGCAGCGCGCATGTACCGCAGTGCCATGGGCTCGTTCCTGACCATGCCCAGGCCGTTCTGCGCCATGATCGCCATTCGATACTGGGCCTCGGGATTCCCTTCTTCGGCCAAGGGCGCCAACAGGCGCGTCGCGGTGGTAAAGTTTTTGGATTCGAACGCGGCGATGCCGCTGCTCAAGTCCATGTCCAACCCATTGTCTTGATCCATTCCTGCTCGTGCTCCTGTTACCGGTTCTGCTGGCCGACTGGCGCGCATCATTCAGAGAGACCCTCGCTGACCCAATCTCGCCACTGCTGCAACAATGCAGAATTCGAGGCGGCCATGGCAATGCGTGGCTTCAGGGACAGTTCCGTTGACCAATCTCCGCTGTAGTCCGCAAGCACACCACCTGCGCCGCCGCTTTCTTCCAGTATCAATCGGCCGGCGGCATAGTCCCAAAGCTTCTGCCCACCGTGCAGATAGAGTTGGCATCGGCCACGGGCCACCCAACACCAATCCAGGGCCACCGATCCGAAACTGCGCTGTGATCGAAATGGGGAGCGGCTGGCGATTGCCATGCCCAAGCGCTCGGGTAGACGTTTGAGATCCACGATTGCCATGGCCTCGGACAGCGTCGATGGCCTCGCGACGGCGTTCAGGGGTCGTTCATTCAGCCAGGCGCCCTGCCCTCGCAAGGCGCAGAAACACTCTTCTCGTACTGGATCATGGACCACACCGGCCTGTACCTTGCCATCCACAAGCAGCGCCAGGGACACCGCGAAAAACGGGATGCCCGCGGCGAAGTTACTGGTGCCGTCCAGGGGATCGAGACACCAGAGTCCACGACCGGGTCCCGCCAGCAGGCCCTCCTGCTCCGCGGTGCGCATCTCTTCGCCCAGCAACGCGTAATCGGGCCAATGCGTCGCAAGTTCGCCCCGCAATCGCTGCTGCAGGGCGAGATCCGCTGCGGTTACCAAGGTGCCA
>JASFJQ010000254.1:0-4349 GCA_050121305.1 Chromatiaceae bacterium | reverse complement strand
CGACCAGAGCGCCCCATCACTCAAGGGTATCGGGGGCCGCAACCGGACAATGGCGAGCTATGCGGGCGAATCCATGGACCCATGCGCTGCGGACAGGCCCGGTCTGGCTCGCCCTTGGTGTCTTGATGATCGGATGCAGCGAATCGCCGGCGCCGATCGCCGAGCTCTCTGGTCAGACCATGGGGACCAGCTACAGCATCAAGCTGTCGCCCGCGCCGGACGAGGACCAGCGGACGCGGCTGCAACAAGAGGTCGAGAACCGACTGGAGGCGATCAATGCGCAGATGTCGACCTATCGGCCCGACTCCGATCTGATGCGCTTCAACCGGGCCCGCAGCACCGAATGGTTGGCGGTACCCGAGTCGCTGGTCGAGCTGGTTAGGCGCGCTGCGACGATAAGCCGTCTCAGCGAGGGGCGCTACGACGTCACCGTAGGGCCGCTGGTCGACCTGTGGGGCTTTGGCGGCGAGGGGCCGCGAGGGGCGCCGCCGGCGGCGGCCGATATCGCGCAGACGCTGGGGCGTATCGGCTACCAACACCTGCAGGCGCGGGGGTCGCCGCCCGCGCTGCGCAAGGCGGTCCCGGGCCTGCAACTCGACCTCTCCTCGATCGCCAAAGGCTGGGCCGTCGATGAACTCGCTCGCCTGCTGCACAACCGAGGTTATGAGAGCTTCCTGATCGAGATCGGCGGCGAGGTGCGCGCGCAGGGCACAAAGATATCGGGCCAACCCTGGCGTATCGCCGTCGAGCGACCGCTGCCCGGTCAGCGGACGGTGCAGGGTACCATCGAGATCAGGGACTTCGCGGTGGCGACCTCTGGCGACTACCGGAATTTCTTTGAGGACGCCGGCCGGCGCTATTCGCACACCATCGATCCACTCAGCGGTCAGGCTATTCAGCACCGCCTGGCGGCGGTCACTGTGGTCGCCGATGATTGCACCGACGCCGATGCCTGGGCGACCGCGCTGATGGCCCTCGGCGACCAGCGCGGCCCAGCACTGGCCGATGCACTCGGCCTCAAGGCCTTGTTCAACATCCGTGGTGAACGCGGGTGGCGCACCGAGATCAGCCGCGCACTGCAGACGGCCGCCGTATGGCATAACGCCGGCCGGTGAGACCTTCATGCCAGATGTCGCTGGCGGGCCAGAATGAAACGTTATAGAGTAACGTTACATTGGATCGGAGAACCCCCGCGTCCGAAGCCCTTGCGAACGCGACTGAGCGCCCCGAGTCGAACATGCGTGTCCTAAACTGCATATCTCACCGATTTCCTGCTGCGCCCCCCGATATCCGCGCCACGACAGGGCGCTGTCCGATGCCATCCCTGGCATCGGCCCTTCGGGCGCACCGCGTGCGACCCGTTTCGCTCCTGGCGAAACGGTCTCGCTGCAGGCGGTTCGGCGCAGGGTCGGCTACGCCTTTACCGCCTTCCGCTGCGTGTCCCCCGCCATGGCCGCGGTTCGGCGTCCTCGTTACGAAAAACGGCGCAAGATGTTGGTTGGCTTGCGTACCGCTGCTCCTGCTGTCCGCCATCGCGATGGCCAGGCCTCTTGAGGTCTTCGTCAGCGTCGCGCCCCTGAAGACGTTTGTCGAGCAGATCGGCGGCGACCATGTCGCTGTGCACACCATGGTGGAACCGGGCTACAGCCCGGCCACCTACGACCCCTCGCCTCAGCAGATCGCCGCCCTGTCGAGGGCCGCACTGTATGTGCGCACCGGCGTGCCATTCGAGCTTGCCTGGATGGAGCGGATTCGCGCCGCCAATCCCGACATGCGGATACTGGACGCGCGGATCGGCATCGACCTGCTCAGCCTGCCACGCCACACGCATGACGCCGCGCCAAACGACCGGACTGCACAGGACCGCGAACAGGCGCACGGTGCGGGGGTTCATGCGGAGGATGCGCACGATCCCCACGTCTGGACCAGCCCACCGCTGGTCAAGCACATGGCCGGCAACATTCACGACCTGCTGGCCGAACTCGACCCGAGACACGCGCCCGACTTTGCCCGCAACCGTGACGCGTTCCTGGAGGTGCTGGATCACCTGGATCGCACCATCCGCGAGCTGCTCGAGCCGCTGAGCAATCGACGGTTCATGGTTTTTCATCCGGCATGGAGCTATTTCGCCGCCACCTATGGCCTGACCCAGGTGCCGATCGAGGCTGAGGGCAAGGAACCCGGTGCGCGCACCCTGGCAGCACTCATCGAACAGGCCAGGCGTGACGCTATCCGCGTGGTCTTCGTGCAACCTCAGTTCGACGACCGTTTGGCCGTGCAGGTAGCGCGCTTCATCAACGGCAGGATTCTGGTCGCCGATCCGCTGGCGGCCGACTATGTCGACAACCTGCTCCGCGTGGCGCAACAGTTCGCCGAGGCGATGCAGTCGTGACTATTGCGCAGCCGATCATCGACGTCGAGGATGTGACTTTCTCCTACGGCAACGCGCCAGTGCTCGAACGCGTAAACCTGCAGGTGCACGACGGCGAATTCCTCGGGATCGTCGGGCCCAACGCGGGCGGCAAGAGCACCCTGCTGAGCCTGCTGGCGGGCGTTACGACGCCGCTGCGGGGCTCGGTGGAGGTCCTGGGCAAGCGGCTCGACCGGCTCGGTCAGATAGAGCGCGATCATTATCGCGCGCATCACGTCGGTTACATCTTTCAGATGTTCAACCTGATCCCTTATCTGTCCATACTGGACAATGTGCTGCTGCCTTGCCGATTCTCCGCAAGGCGCCGGGATCGGGCGATCCAGCGGGCCGGCCGTGCCGAGGATGAGGCGCTGCGGCTACTGGATCATCTGGACATGGCGCACACGGAGCTGCTCGCTCGGCCGGTGACTGCGCTGAGCGTGGGGCAACAGCAGCGGGTCGCGGCCGCCCGTGCGCTGATGGGATCTCCCGAGCTGCTGATTGCCGATGAACCGACGTCTTCACTGGATGCAGATCGGCGCGAGTCCTTCGTCAGGCTGTTGTTCAACGAATGCCGAGCGGCGGGTTCGACGCTGATTTTCGTCAGCCACGATGCCGCGCTCGAGGGCCTGTTCGACAGGACCGTCAATCTCGCCGAACTCAACCAGGCCGGAGCTTCGCGATCATGATCGCCTCCCTGGCCTGGAAGAGCCTGCTCAACCGTCGCTTCACGGCGATACTCACCGTGATATCGATCGCACTCAGCGTGGCCCTGCTGATCGGCGTGGAACGGCTGCGCACCGAGGCGCGCGCCAGCTTTGCCAATACCCTCTCCGGTACCGACTTGATCATCGGCGCACGCAGCGGGCCGGTCCAGCTGCTGCTGTACACGGTCTTTCGCATCGGCGACGCCACCAATAACTTCTCCTGGGAGAGTTATCAGGCATTGGCCCAGCATCCGAAGATTGCCTGGACCGTCCCGATCTCGCTCGGTGACTCACACCGCGGCTATCGGGTAATCGGCACCAATCGCGACTATTTTCGCCACTACCGATTCGCCCGCGATCGCGAGCTGGAATTTGCTGCCGGCAAGCCGTTCGAGGACCTCTATGACGCGGTACTCGGCGCCGAGACGGCCGATGCCCTCGGCTATGAGATCGGCGATACCATCGTGATTGCGCACGGCGCCGGTGATGTGAGCTTCGCTCGCCATGACGACAAGCCCTTCCGTGTGGCGGGCATTCTGCAACGCACCGGGACACCGGTCGATCGCTCGGTGCATGTCTCACTGCAGGCGATCGAGGCTATTCATGCCGACTGGCAGCGCGGCGCCCCGCTGCCCGGGATCTCGATCTCCGCCGGTCAGGCCCGTGCGCTGGATCTGACACCAAAGGCGATCAGCGCGGCCTTGGTAGGCCTGAAGTCAAAAATCGCCACCTTTCAGGTGCAACGTCTGGTCAACGAGTATCCGCAGGAGCCGCTGACGGCGATTTTGCCCGGCGTGGCGCTGAGCCAACTGTGGGACCTCATCGGGATTGCCGAAAACGCACTGCTGATCGTCGCAGTCTTCGTCGTGGTGGTCGGTCTCTTTGGGATGCTCACCGCACTGTTGACCAGCCTGAATGAACGCCGCCGCGAAATGGCCATCCTGCGCTCCGTAGGCGCGCGGCCGGCGCACGTGTTTACTTTGGTCATGGGAGAGGCCGGCTTCCTGACGCTGCTCGGGGTGCTGCTGGGACTGACGCTGCTCTATGGCCTGCTCGCGATCGGCCAGCCCATTATCGAGAGCCGCTTCGGACTCTTCATCGCGCTCGGTCCGCCATCTGCCCACGAGACCATACTACTCGCTGCCGTCACGGCCGCGGGTTTCTTGGTCGGCAGCATCCCAAGCTATCGCGCCTACCGCCTGTCGCTCGCCGATGGGCTGTCGCTGCGCGTT
>JASFJQ010000253.1:0-4374 GCA_050121305.1 Chromatiaceae bacterium | reverse complement strand
CGGGCCGATCGCTTCGCCCAAACGCAGCTGGTCAGTCTCCGCACTGCTGATCTGCAGCACGGCGAGCACCTCGAATCCACCGTCCGGGGAGGGTGCGGCATCCACGATTCGCCCGACGGCCGTGTCGGCATCGCCGTTGGCCGCAAATACCTCGCTGCCCGGCGCTGGCGGTTCATTGGCATCGACACGTGCCCGATACATCCGTCGTTTGAGCTTACCGAGGTATTGCATCCGTGCGACGACCTCTTGGCCGGTGTAACAGCCCTTGGAAAAGCTCACGCCGTCGATCAGTTGCAGGTTCACCATCTGCGGTACGAAGGCCTCGACGGTCTCCTCCAGCACATTCGGCAGCCCGGCGCGGATATCCATCAGCGCCCAGAAATCGGTGTTGGTCGGTGTAGCCTGCGTCGCAGCCTGGTCCCAGATCGGTGTCAGGCGGCTGTCCGGTCCGACGACCCCAAACCGCGGGCGGTCACCCGGCATACGGAAGACCGTGATCTCGTCGCGCGTGATGCTGGCCCTGTCCTCGGTCGGGACGACCGGCAGCAGCGCGGCAGCGCACTCGCCGGCGATGCCGAAGCGCGCCAGGGTATCGCTAGCGTCCTCGACGAGCACCTGGGCGCGCAGGATAAACATCCGCAGGCGCTTGAGCACGGCATCGAGCCGCACTTTTGGCAACAGCAGGAAGAGGTCTTCGTCGCGCTGAAAGATCCAGAAGCTGCCCAACATACGGCCCTTGGGGCTGCAATAGCTGCTGATCTGTGCGCGCTCGGCGGTCACTGCGTGGATATCGTTGGTCAGCTGGCCCTGGAGAAAGGTTCGCGCATCGGGGCCACTGACCCGGATCAGTCCGAAGTGTGAAAGGTCCGAGATCGCACATGCCGGGAAGCCGGTTGTCTGGGACGCGTGCTTGGTAACGTGTTCTTGCCAGGTACTCATGCTGTTTCGCCTGTCGATTCCAATTGATGCCTGACCGAATGGTCTTGGGGGTCTGCGCGGTAGAAAGTATCCTTGCTGCAAAAGCGCCACGGCGCTCCATTTTGCTGTTCCTTTTCGTTGCGTAGTGCCCACTGTGCGCCGCAAGAGAACAGACGACTGTCTTCGCCGTGCCAATTTTCCGCTACGGGTATTTCTACCGCGCAGACTTCAAGCGGGTATCATAAACAAATCATCCGAGCGATTAATCTGCTTTACCCAGGGATTTCCTGTGCCGTCAGACCCTTTACGCCCCGGCAGCCTGGTGCTGTACAAGATCCACCCGGCGATCGTCGGCAGTGTTGGCGAGAAAATCGAGATCCAGCTGGCCGGCGGCAAATCGAAGCGTGTACGCGATAAGGACGTGACGCTGCTGCACCCGGGGCCGTTGGCGAGCCTGGGCGCGCTCGAACCTGGTGAGCCCGCGATTGAGGAGGCCTGGGAGCTGTTGGAGGGCGAGGAGATCGGCCTCTCAGACCTCGCGGAGTTCCTGTACGGCGAATACTCCCCGGCAACGGCATGGGGGGCCTGGGAGGTCTTGCAGGATGGCCTGTATTTCGAGGGCGATTCTCGGCAGATACGCCGCCGGAGTGAGCAGGCGGTCGCCGATGAGCGCGGGGCGCGCGAGACGAAACAGCGCGCCGAGCAAGATTGGGCGGATTTTCTCCAGCGGGTCGAGCAAGCCGAACTCGAAGATCAGGACCGCAAGCGCCTCGCCGAGGTCGAGCGTGTGGCGCTGGGGTCTGCCGTGCACAGTCGCATCCTAACCAGCTTCGAGCTGCCGGAGACACCGGAGGCGGCGCACCGTTTCCTGCTGCGCTGTGGCTACTGGAAAACCGCTGAGAACCCCTGGCCGCGTCGCGCCGGCGCCCGCCTCGAACCGCTCGATATCGGCCTCCCCGAGCTGCCGGATGAGCCACGGCGTGACCTGACTCACCTCGAGGCCTGGGCGATCGACGATGTCGGAAACCAGGATCCAGATGATGCCATCAGTATCGATGGTGACCGACTCTGGGTGCATGTCGCCGATGTCGCGGCGCTGGTCCGCCCCGACGGCCATCTCGACCAGGCGGCGCGCGAGCGCAGCGCCAACCTTTATCTGCCCGAGAATGTCTATCCCATGTTGCCTTTGGCAGTGACCCACCGGCTCGGCCTGGGCCTCGCCGAACAGTCACCGGCATTGTCATTCGGCATGCGGTTCGACGGCGAGCGGATCTTCGATATCGAGGTCGTATCGTCCTGGGTGCGGGTGCAACGTGCGAGCTATGACGAGATAGATGCGCGCATGCATGAGCCGTTGTTCGCGGCCATCCGTCAGATAACCGATGCCTATCGCGCGCGACGCCTGGCGCGGGGCGCGGCGCGTATCGACCTGCCGGAGGTCTCGGTGCGCTTGATAGACGCGGAGGTGGTTATCAGACCGCTCCCAAAATTGGCAAGCCGCGACATGGTCACAGATGCGATGCTGATGGCCGGTGAGGCGGCCGCCCGGTTTGCAGACGCGAACGGGATCCGGATCCCCTATGTGGCCCAACCCAGCCCGGAGGAGATTCGTCAGCCGCAGGGCATCGCCGAGATGTATGCCTACCGTCGGCTGTTCAGACCCAGTCGAATATCGCTGGAACCCGACACGCACTTCGGTCTGGGACTCGAGATCTATGCGCGGGCGACCAGCCCCCTGCGCCGCTATGCCGATCTCGTTGTCCACCAGCAGCTGCGTGCCTTCGTCGCGGATAGGCCGCCGTTGTCTGTGGATGAGGTGCTACAGCGCACGGCCGCGCTGGATAGCGCGGGAGCGACCATTCGGCGCGCGGAACGGCTGTCGAATCTACACTGGAAGCTGGTGTATCTGTCGCGCAATCCCGGCTGGGAGGGCGAGGCCATAGTGGTCGCATTGGAGGAGCGGAAGGCCATTGTGATCGTTTCCGAGCTGGCGCTGGAAACCCGTATTCGGCTGTCGAGCGACTTCTCGCTCGGCCAGAAGTTGCGCCTCGGCGTGCGTGAGGTCGATTTGCCCGCACAGACGGCCTATTTTCGCGTGTTGTGAGCGGGTCGACCCGCTAGAGAAATCGCGTCATGCCTTTATACTTTGGGTCTAAACATCACGCGCCCGTGAGGAGGACGCCATGGCGGAGAGCGGCACGCCGGTATCCAAGAGATCACCAGGAGCAAAAACGCCCTCGGAGGAGTTTTCTGCCTTTTGCGAGACGGAGTTCGAGCATCGACTCAACTCCGGGCAGGAATTTGACGAGGGACTCTACCGCAAGGCCAGGGACATGGTCATCGATCGGCTGATTCGGCTCGAGCGAGAAGAACGCTGATGATCATCGTGAGCATTCGTGCAAAGAATGTCCTCAGGTATGCGGAATTGTCGATCGATCTCGCCGAACGTGGCCTGATCGCGATCAGCGGTCAAAACGAGTCCGGCAAGAGCAGCATTGGCGAGACCCTGTGCTTCGCGCTGTTCGGCCGCACATTCTCGGTGCCACCGGAAGATCTGCGCAGGGTGGTGCGCTGGGGCGAAGACGACTGCAGCGTGACCATCGAGTTCGCCGTCGAGGATACGCATTACCTGTTGTCGCGATTCCTTGATCGCGACGGTAATCACAGTGCCAAGCTTACACTGGTCGATGATCCGGAGAACCCCATAGCGCGCGGCGTGGAGGCCGTGGGTGATGCCCTGTTCAAGATCCTCGGCTACGCCTACGACGAATTCGTCGAGTCCTTTTATCTTGCCCAGCGTGAGATCACCACACCCCATCCGCACAGCCATGCAATCAAGATCATGGCCGGGATCGCTCCGTTGGAACAGGTGATGCATAGCCTTGGCAGCGAGATTGCCGAGCGCGAGGAAGTGCTGGGCGAGATCCAGGCGGAATCGTATGCAGTGGAGGGGGATATTCAGGCCCTTGGAATCGAAGAAGGGCTGATGCGCAGCCTGGAGGACAAGCGCCAGGAATCCGCAAAGCAGTTTGACCAGATCACTACGTTGACGGCGGAGATCCAGCATGGTCTGGATACCTGGGAGACCAATTCCAGGATTGTTCATCGTTCCCGGGGGATGAGGGGACGGGCGAGCTTTCTGCGCGCTGTGGTATTGCTGCTGGGGCTGGGGGCCGCGGCGCTATGGGCCCTGCTGACCTTCGCAAGCGATTCCGCACCGGCTGCCTCGGCACATGACGTGCTGGTGAAGTACCTGCCGCAATGGGATGAATCCAGGCGGGTATGGATTGGCTATCTGGCAGCAGGTTTTTTTGCGCTGTTCCTATTGCTCTGGGTTCGGGTATCGAGCCTGCAACGTCGCATCGGGCGGCTGCGCGCGGAGGCCGGCCAGATAGGCGAGGTGCTCGCGCGTACCCGCGAGATTGACATTGGGCCTGTCGGCGACGGGGGAGACGA